>CAZIGG010000040.1:20060-23184 GCA_964538575.1 uncultured Roseivirgaceae bacterium | reverse complement strand
ATAAACCCAAACGCAGCAAAATGCTTACCGTTAACAACCTGCCTGAATATTTCAACCGCACGCGCGGTATCGCCTTTTGCCAGGTACCAGTTGCCTACCCCGTAACCTTGTGTGGCTAAGGCGAGGTCAACATCTTCATTCTCCGCGCTGACTTTTAAGAGATCATCGGGCGGGATCAGCCCCTTGTACATCTGCAGGCGCAGGTAGTACGAATCATTCTCAACGATATTCATCGTATCAGCCGGAATACGGTCAAGAATTTTTTGAGCCTCATCCTTCATCCCGATTTTCTGGTATGTCATGTACAGCCAGTCTGCAGTGGCACAAATCAAGTCGTCATTATTGGAAACCTTCATACATTCCGCATACGCTTTCGAAGCGCTTTCAAAATCACCCTTCAGGTAATGCGCTAACCCCAGATGATACCAGACATTAAACTGAGTGGTGGATAAAGGTTTGTTAATCCTGTTTGGCTGGCCATCGGGTTCAATTTCAGACGCCCGGGGCATTAACGCTGCCGCTTGCTGCAGGTCGGCTAACGCCTTATCGAATTCGCGCGTGGTAATATACCTATGTCCGCGATGCCGGAACAGCTTATACGATTCAGGGAACTTTTCAATGCCTTCGCTGAATGTTCTTATCGCGCCTGAATAGTGATACAAATATGCCTGCCTGCGGCCGAGCCAGATATAGTTTTCCGCTGACGGGTTTTCATCAAAATTTTTCTGCGCAACGGCAAGGTTGCTGTCAAGTCTGGTTTTTGCTTTAGCGCTTGGTTCCGGAGCCGAAAATATCCGGCCATCCAATCCGATAACGGGTTTATCGTCCGTTAACGTTTCGCTTTTCTTTTCAACCGCGCAGGAAGAAATGACAACCAGGAATAGAAGAAATATGTAACGCATTATTCTTTATAAACAACTCCGTCTTTCATTACAAAGCTTACGGTTGCCATCGTGGCAATATTTTTCAGCGGGTTATCATCCACCGCAACAATGTCAGCAAGTTTTCCAATCTCCAGTGTTCCGATCTTATCGCTCATCCCCAGGATACCCGCAGGCACAACCGTAGCTGATTTGATCGCTTCCATCGCAGGCATGCCGGCTTCAACCATGTAGCCAAATTCTTTTCCGTTCTCTCCGTGCGGATAAACTCCCGCATCCGTACCAAAGGCAATCTTTACACCGCGCTTGTAAGCTTCACCAAAAGTTTTTTGGATTTGCGGCCCGATCTCCAGCGCTTTTGGAACAACCAAGGGATGATAGTATCCGGGTTCCTTTGCTTTTTCGGCTACAAATTTTCCTGCGGAAATTGTAGGTACATAGAACGTTCCTTTTTGTTTCATCAGGTCCATTATTTCAGGAGTCATCTTTGTTCCATGCTCAATGGTTGTAATGCCTGCGAGCACGGCCCGTTTCATTCCCTCCGTTCCATGGGCGTGCGCTGCGGTGTGCATGCCGTAATCCTTTGCTGTTTCAATAATTGCTTTTAGTTCTTCGTCTGTAAACTGCGGCCCTGATCCGTCCTTGGCAATGCTGAGAACTCCTCCGGTTGCTGTAATCTTAATGAGATCAGACCCATCCTTATACCGCTGACGAACCGCCTGCCGGGCGTCTTCCGGTGAATTGATCACACCTTCTTTCGGGCCGGGATCACCCATCAACTCCTTACGATAGCCATTCGTAGGGTCACCATGACCTCCCGTTGTAGCAATGATTTTCCCTGCAGAAAAAATTCTGGGGCCAATAACGGAGCCGTTATTGATTGCATTTCGAAGGGAGGTATTAACTCCACTACCCCCTAAATCACGAACTGTCGTAAATCCAGCCATCAAGGTTCGCTTAGCAAACACGGTTGAGCGAAAGGCAACGTCAGCATCATTAAGGGTGAACCGCTGAATAGCCTGATCTTTGCTCGTCTCGCCTTCCAGGTGAACGTGCATGTCAATCAGTCCGGGCAGCACGGTTTTTTTGCTGAGGTCAATGAATTTCTCACCGGCTGCCGGTTGTGTGAATCCTTTTTGAACAGCAATTATTTTATTTCCCTCCACAACCAATGTCATTTGCGGCTGCACATCGTTCGCTTTGCCATCAATCAGGTTACCGCAATGGATGATTGTTTTTTGTGAATACGCTGTAACAGAAAAAATAATACAGAGTACCGTCAGGATATTTTTTAACTTCATACAGAAAGGGTTTGTGGAGTTATTTATTGAGATATTTCTCAGTCAGTTTTTTCAGTATCTGCATTTCACCTGATTCCATGGCCGACCGCACATGAAGCATCAGCTCGAACATCACATTTTCATCGTATCCCAGCTTTGACGCAACTTTAGAGCAATACTGGATCTCCTCTTTATACAAACGCTCATCGATTTTCATAAGCTGCACTAAGCTGAAAATATAACCGAAACGCTGCTCGGAACTGAGGTTTGCCGGCATTACCATTTCATGGTTTTTTTCGAACAACGGTAAAATGTCATCGGTTGCCACATTGTTCGCCAGCCCGATAGTAGAAATATATTTTCTTTCCCGTTCGGCCACATCGCCATCAATCCGGGCGAGATTGACCAGAAGTTTTAATTGCTCTAATGCCATGCCATACTATTTTGTTGGAAGATGGAAAATCCTGCGATCATAATCAATAGTTTATTCATCCGCTACCCGGTATATTGACGTATGAATTTCCTGGCCCACCTGCATTTATCCGGCAACAATCCCAGCATCATGCTCGGAAATTTTATGGGTGATTTCGTAAAAGGCAGATCCTACCTGCAGCAATATGAGCCTGAGATCATTAAAGGCATTGAGCTTCACCGCTCAATCGATGAATTTACGGACAGCCATCCTGTAGTTACCAGAAGTAAAAACCGGCTTCGGCCCACATACCGGCATTACTCGGGCGTAATTGTAGATGTTTTTTATGATCACTTTTTAGCAGCCAACTGGAACGCGTTCCATCCGCTGCCGCTTGAAACGTTTGCTGAGCAAGCTTATCAAACTATTCTTTCTGCGGATACTATTTTACCGGCTGAGCTGAACCGCATGATGCCGTACATGATCAATGGCAACTGGCTTGTGAATTACAGTAAGGTTGAAGGAATTCATCGCGCACTCAGCGGCATGGC
>CAZIGG010000040.1:0-19960 GCA_964538575.1 uncultured Roseivirgaceae bacterium | reverse complement strand
GGCTTGTGAATTACAGTAAGGTTGAAGGAATTCATCGCGCACTCAGCGGCATGGCCAGCAGAACCCCGTATCGCTCGAAAATGGAAGAAGCCGTGAACGACCTGCGTGAGAATTATGATAACTTTAAAAAGGAGTTCATAGAGTTCTTCCCGCAACTGGAAAAATTTTGTAAAGAGTTTCTTTCAAAGAACTGATTATTTTTGTACCCAGATTTACTATTTATGCACAACGATCCGGAGTTAAGCGGAAAATACCTGGGAACCATTTCAGGGGATTTTGTAAAGGTTGCCGACACCTTAAAAGAAGCCTCCTACCAAATCCGCAAGCGCGAAATCTCGCAGTACCCGGTTTTCCCGGTTTGCAAAACCGATCAGCCCATCGGGCAGATAATCATAGCCAGCTCCCAGGCTGAAACCGACTGGAATTATTACGCTTCCTTTCTCGATGAATTTGTACAGCGCGGAATAATTGATACCGACAAGCAGGATGATTTCAAAAACGCGTATAAAGAGGCTGACGAATTTTGCTGCCTCTTTGTAATCGACAAAGAGTTTACCAACTTTGTTTTCATACCGTACCCTGAAGACTAACTCCGTGAAACTGCTGCTTGCATTCCTTCTGTGCTGTGCCGTTACTGCCGGATGGGCGCAATCGCATCACCCGGAGTTACCGTTCGATCACCTGAACATTCCCGGAACCATCAATTCATCGCAGGTCAATGATCTTATCCAGGATCATCACGGGCTGATTTGGGTTGCCGGAAACGGCTTGCATCGGTATGATGGTTATAAATTCAATTTGTACCGGAATATCATCGACAGCCTGACCATTGCAGGCCAGGAGATTCACTGTTTATTCAGTGATGCCATGACGAATCAATTACTATTGGGTACACACTCACATGGTATCGTAAAACGCGATTATCTCTCCGGCAAATTCACCGTGATACCTTCCCAGGGCGGCATACCAATTATCAGTCATATTGCCCAGACATCCGATGGAACGGTTTGGGGAAGTTCATTCAGCAACGGTGTATATTTTATTGAAAATGATACACTAAAGAAGTTTAGCGACCCGGCAGAAAAATTTCGCAGCAACTCCTCCATTGCAAGCCTGGGCAACAGGTTGTTGGTAGGCGGAAACCGAAATGTTTACATCCTTGAAAACAAAAAGCTTGTCGATTCTATTTATATCAATTTTCCAGGCTTCAGTTTTTCGCCTGTTACCCGCGTTACAGCCTTGCTGGCCGATCGCACCGGAAAGCTTTGGATCGGAACCGAGCAATTTGGCGTGTTCGTGTATGATACACTTACTAAAATCTTTGTAAAGCATTTTTCTCCGGATGCATCGCCTTTTCACACCCGGATTAATAAAATCTTTGAAGATAAGAACGGCCGCATCTGGATCCTTACAAAAGGAGAAGGCCTGGTGGTGTACAGCCCTTCAACCGGAAATTATATTCATGTAGCCAAAAACCCGTTAAGCGAACGTTCCCTGAGCGGAAACAATTGCACGTCCATATTCCAGGACCGAACAGGTATTGTCTGGGTTGGAGCCACGGGTGATCTGAATAAGTATGATCCCTCCAAGATCAAGTTCAGGCATATCTATAACAATCCGTTTGCCATCGTTTCACTGCAAGACAACATGGTGCGGGGTGTTTATGAAGATATCAATAAAAAATTATGGGTCGGTACCGATGGCGGTGTCCTTCACATTTTTGATGAGAAAAGATTGTCTGTAGAAAAAATTGAAATCCGGCTTGCCGGTAAAAAACGCATCTCGCCCTTATACTTCATGGATCTCGACAAAAACACCCTGCTGATCGGAACCAATGAAGGAATGCTGCAATACGATCGAAAAACAAAACAAATCGGGTATTTTCCGCCCCTGAAAGAACATACGCAGGGACGGCAGGTTAGGCAAATGGTAATGCATAGTGGTTTGTTATACTTTACTTCCTTCGGATACCTGCACTCCTATAATTTCAAAACCAAAAAGTTAAAAGTTTATAACGACCGGAATGATCGTGAAGAAATTAAAAATGCAACCACCCTATACGTAGACAATATCAACCGGCTTTGGGTTGGCGTACGGAATGGCATTTCATTGTATGATTCCGTTACGGATCAATTTAAACATTTTGGCTTCGAGAAAAACACTTCACGACCGCTCGGTTCCTACTTCATGATACTTTCCATACAGGAATTCATGGGTAAGCTCTGGATCGGTTCGTTCAATGACGGACTATGGACATTAGACCTCGCCAATCTTACTAATCCAATAATCACGAATGTTTCAAAAAAACGCGATATACAAAACATGACGGTCTATTCAACTATCCCGGATAACGACGGGAATCTTTGGATGAGTACGAATGCCGGAATAACCAAGTACAATCCCCATAGCGATCAATACCTCGATTTTACCGTTACGGAAGGATTACAGCAGGATGAATTTAACCGCCTGGCGTTTACCCAATGCTCCAATGGCGATATTGTTTACGGAGGAATTAACGGGCTGAATATCTTCAATCCAAAAAATATAACCATTGAAGAAGAAGATTATTCTCCTCAATTTTTGGATGTTTCTGTTTTTGATGAAGAATTTAATACGGATATCCCGCTGCGAATCGATACGACCAGAACCGTTTCATTAGCACATGATCAGAATGACATTGACATAAGTTTTTTTGTGCCGCTTTACCGCAGTCCCAGGCGGTATGAGGCCTTTTACAAGCTGGAGGGTTACAACCAGGAGTGGATAAAAGCTGAAACCAATACGTTTCATTTTGCTAACCTGAAACCGGGCGTTTACAATTTTAAACTGAAAACGATTTCTGTTTCAGGGAAAGAAAAAATTGCTTCCTTAAAATTCAACATCCTTCAGCCGTTCTGGCAAACCTGGTGGTTTATTGCGCTCACAACCATCGCAACCTGTTTAATTGTTGTCACCATCATCCAGGGCAGTTTACACAAGTCAAGAAGAGATAAGGAACGGCTTGAAAAATTACTAACCATCCGCACTCAGGAAATTGAAAAATCGCGCGAGGAACTGGCAAACCTCAATCAAAAGAAGGACCTGATCTTTTCAATTTTGTCGCACGACCTGCGCTCGCCCTTAACCACATTAAAAGGATTTTTATCCATTCTTATTGACGATCATGAGCTTACACAAGCTGATATTAAAAAGCATGCATCCAACATCCGGAATTCGGTTACAAGCTCGCTTGATTTGATCGACAACACATTGTTCTGGTCATTGTCGCAAACCGGTAACATTTCCTATACACCAACGAAGTTTTCACTAAACGATATGCTTCAGAAGATCGGCAGCCTTTATCACCTGATCGTGGAGAAAAAACAGATCAGGTTCAGCATTGAGCTCAGTGAAAATATTATACTGTATGCCGATGAGAACATGGCTTATGTCAGCCTGCGGAACCTTGTCTCGAATGCCCTCAAGTTCACTCCGCAGGGAAAGGCGGTCAGAATCAAAGCATTTATTAAGGATAACATGGGTGTTGTGATTGTAGAAGATGAAGGGGTCGGCATGAGCCAGTCGTACCTGGAGAAGTTAGTTACCGAAGAACAACTCCCGCTCACAAAAGGTACTAACGATGAAAAGGGAACCGGTATCGGCCTGATTCTTTGCCGCAAGTTCATTCAAATGAATAAAGGCAAGCTGCATGTAAAAAGTGTCGAGGGTAAGGGCAGCCAGTTTACGATCGAACTGCCGTTAGCTCAGGACGGAAAATGATTCCAGCCTTGTGCCTGCAGCGGAACCACGTTGCCGCCTTTCGTGATCATCGTTAGCTCGTTCTTCTTTTCATGAACATAACCGATCATATGAATGTCTGCATGATTTTTCACCTTTTCAAAATCAGCCTGACTGATCGTAAACAAAAGCTCGTAATCTTCACCCCCGTTTAAGGCGGTGGTGATCGGGTCGATCTTAAACTCCAGCGCTGCGGTGTTAAAGGTCAATTCATCAACCGGAATTTTATCTTCATATATCCTGACGCCTACTCCCGAATTTTTAGCGATGTGAAACAGTTCGGAAGCAAGTCCGTCTGAAATGTCAATCATGGAGGTTGGTTTAACGCCAAGCTCCTCAAGTTCAAAAATAATATCGGTACGGGCTATGGATTTTAATTGCCGGCCAACCATGTATTCATATTTTTCCAACGCGGGCTGCATGTTGGGGTCTGACTGGTAAACTTCTTTCTCACGCTCGAGGATCTGCAATCCCATAAATGCTGCACCTAAATCTCCGGTAACGCAAATGATGTCGTTCGGCTTTGCGCCATCACGATAAACAATTTTATCTTTCTTCACCCTCCCGATAACCGTTATCGAGATCATCAAACCTGAACGTGACGAAGTTGTATCGCCACCCACCAGGTCAACTTTATAATGTTCACACGCGGACCGGATACCATCGTACAATGCATCAACAGCTTCAATTGAAAACCGGTTGCTGAGCGCAAGACTTACAACAATCTGCTCAGCTTTTCCATTCATGGCCGCAATGTCTGAAACATTAACCGACACGGCTTTATATCCTAAATGCTGTAATGGAATGTATGCCAGGTCAAAGTGAATGCTTTCGGCAAGAACATCGGTTGAAACCAATACATAATCTTCACCTGCGTCAATTACAGCAGCATCGTCACCGATACCTTTTACAGAAGTGGCATTTTGAAGATTGAATTTTTTGCTGATCCGGTCGATTAACCCGAATTCGCCCAAATTGCTGATTTCTGACCTGTTTTCGCTCATACCAATTATCGTTGTAACCCGCTTTTCAGCGACAGCGCTGGCGGTTTAGCACGCAAAAATACAATTATGACGCGATTTAGCCGACTCCGGGGTTACCACTCCGTATTCATGTCCAACAAACCCAGAAAGGATATGAGAAGGTTGATTTCGGTTTCAATTGTGGCGGTAATCATACTGTCATCGTGCGCTACGCAAAAATCGTATTACGAAACACGCGAAGGAAAGCGCAAGCAAAAATATTATAACGCAATTCAGTTCGGCCAGAAGGATGTGCCGAAGCCAAAATTTTAAGCTTCGGCAAGCTCAGCCTGACTGTGTCATGTTGAGCCTTTCGAAACCTCCTGGCACAACTCGATTAAAACCCCACCCGTTGACTTAGGGTGCAGGAAACAAATCATTTTGTTATCTGCACCTTTTTTTGGCTCCGGGTTAACAGGCTCGAAACCCTGCGCCTTGTAGTCGGCAACAGCCTGTGCAATATCTTTTACTTCAAACGCAAGGTGATGAATACCTTCACCCCGCTTATCAATAAACTTAGCAATGGGTGAACTCTCTGCATTGGCTTCCAGCAACTCAATCTTAACACCATTAACTTCGAAGAATGATGTTCGCACACCCTCACTGGCTACCTCTTCGATCTTGTAATGTGGCTTACCCAGCAACTTTTCAAACAATGCGTTAGCCTGACCAAGATTTTTAACCGCAATGCCGATATGCTCAAGTTTTTCCATAATTGCTAAATTTGTCAGGAAATTGAGAACTTTTTGATGGTAATGAAAGTTTCATCCCTTGAATCTGTGCTAAAATGATCGAAACAAGCAGCGAAATACACGTAGAAGCAGCCCGCATCCAGCAGGAGATTAAAGACTACCTGGGAACAAGAACCTCGGATTTAGTCTTCGAATATGCCCCCGCAGACGGCAAGGTTAAGCTCGACCTGATTACGGTTAACCCGCGGCACAAGCAGGCGTTTTTGTTCCACTCCGAAACCGGAACGGATAAACTCGACTCGCTCCGTAAAATGCTGAGCTATGTACAGAACTATAAAGAGAAAGAAAACAGCTACACCATCCAATGGGTAGCAAAAGGAGATAAAGAGCTGCATACCTCCTACTTTAAAGCCGGTAATATTATGGATGCGTTGCAGAAATTATATTATGGCCGCGACATGAACACCATTACCGTTTTTAGTGTTGTATTGAATCCGATTTCATAAGATTATGATCACTGTAACCGATAAGGCAAAAGACAAAATAGGCGAGCTTCTTCACGTAGAAGGCCGCACACCCGCAAGTCATAACGTTCGCGTGTCTGTGAAAGGTGGCGGCTGTTCAGGCCTGATGTACGACTTGGATTTTGATGATAAGATCAACCCGGCCGACCAGGTGTTTGAAGACAAGGGCGTAAAAATCCTGGTGGATAAAAAGAGCTTGCTATACCTGCTGGGTACTGTGCTGGATTTTTCAGATGGCCTGAACGGTAAAGGCTTTCAATTCATCAACCCGAATGCATCGCGCACCTGCGGATGCGGTGAGAGCTTCTCGGTTTAGCTCATTAAGAGGGTCAGAAATTTTTATAGCTTGATTAAAGAGAGATCCAAAACAAATCCTGCTACAGGACCTTCACCAATTATCTTTTTATCAAAACCTGTTATTATTTCCATGGGCTTGTCGGGGAAGAATAAATAGGTTGTCAATTCTTTTGGATCAACCAGCCAGGCAAGCTGCGCACCATTTTTGATCCATTGCGCCATTTTTCGTTTTAAATCATTTGTAGTATCCGACTTTGACCGGACTTCAATAACAAACTCCGGGCACACCCGGGCAAAACGATCCTTTTCATCATCAGGAAGACTATTCCATTTTTCATTTGACACCCATGATGCGTCTGGTGAAAACACGGAATTATCGGGCAATGTAAATCCCGTAGACGAGTCGAAATGAATTCCTGTTTTAGTTAAAATTGCCCAGTTCGCCAATTGCCGGAATATTTCCCCGCTTTGGTTTCCAGACCGGGTAGTGACCGGTGACATAATTATGATTTCAAGGTTATCATTTCGCTCAATGCGCAAATCCTTATTCTGTTGGCAAAACCAAAAAAACTGTTCGTCACTTAATCGTGAAGTAAATTCATCTTTTAGCACAATCAGATCCATACTCAAAGATATAAAATATTTAAACGAATCTCCTGAACCGTTGCAATGCAATCCGAATTAATATTGGCAAAATCAATTGAACTGATGTTGGCTGTTTTAATGACCTGATGTTTATACGTAATTGTACTGTTCGTAATGTTGATTTGGCTCATAAAAGAGGGTTACTAATAACACAATTTAATGGATTTAATGTAAAAAAAATCTTCAGCTCTTGAGTTAACACTTTTTAAAGTCTGTCAGCCCACCTTTTGAAAATCAATTTTTCAACCTTTAAAATACAATTCAAGTCGTGGCCGGTTTTAATTTTACACCGTTGCAATGCATTTCAATTCAATTGCAATCGGTGTTGGTAACGCATTGATTTCTATGGTCGTGCGGCAGGGCTGGTTTTCCTTAAAATACTCCGCATAAATCTTATTAAAGACCGGGAAATCCTTTTTCATGTTCGTAAGAAATACGGTTACATCCACCAGGTTCTCCCATTTCGACCCTGAAGCCTCCAGCACAAACCGCACATTCTGAAAAACTGAGTGGCATTGTTGTTCAATATCATACGAAACAATATTGCCTTTATCATCCAGCGTTACGCCTGGAATTTCCTTTGAGCCGCGCTTGCGGGGGCCAACACCGCTGAGAAAAAGTAAATCACCCACACGCCTGGCGTGCGGGTAAGCGCCAACGGGTTCCGGGGCTTTATCGGAATCGATCTTATCGCTCATTTTGAATTCATCAAATCTTCAATCTCCTCCGCCTCAACCGGAATATTCTTCATGAGATCTTTTACTCCTTTCTTTTCAATCACCACATTGTTTTCAAGGCGAATGCCCAGCCCTTCTTCTTTTATGTAAATGCCCGGTTCTACCGTCCACACCATTCCTGCCTGCATTTTGCTGTACATATTCCCGGTGTCATGCACATCCAACCCCAGGTGATGGCCTGTCCCATGCATAAAGTATTTCATAAATAAAGGGTTTGCCGGATTCTGCTTTTTCAAACCGGTTTTATCAATCAGCTTCAGCTTAATCAACTCGCTTTCGGTGATCTTCTGAACTTCCTTGTGATACTCAAAATATTCCTCACCCGGCTTAAGCAGCTTCATGGCTGCCCGCTTGATCCGAAGCACCGCATTATAAACATCTTTCTGTCGTTTCGTAAACTTGCCGCTTACCGGAATGGTGCGCGTCATGTCGGCATTGTAATTTCCGTACTCTGCGCCAACATCCAGCAGCAACACATCTCCCGCTTTACAGTCTTTATTATTTTCGATATAATGCAGCACGCACGAGTTTGCACCGCTGGCAATGATGGGTTCATACGCAAAGCCTCTTGATCCTTTCCTCAAAAATTCATGAATGAACTCTGCTTCAATTTCATATTCCTTAACGCCCGGCTTTACAAATTTCAGTATGCGCCTGAAGGCGCTATTGGTTATGTCGCACGCAACCTGCATCTGGTCAATTTCCTCTTTCGATTTGATCGCCCGCAATTTCGACATGATTGGTGCGATACGCTCATATTTATGAAGCGGGTATTTTTCCTTACACCATGAAATAAATCGTGAATCGCGGGTTTCAACGGCCACCTCCGCACGGTAATGCTCGTTCGTGTTGAGGTAAACAAATTCTGCCCCGCCCATGGTTAAGGCTGTATTCAGCACACGCTGAAAATCAGACGTCCAGAGAACAGTTTCAATACCGCTTAACGCTTTCGCTTCGTCTTTCGTGAGCTTATGGCCTTCCCAGGTTGCGATCAGTTCGCTGGTCTCGCGTAAAAAAAGAACTTCGCGGAATTTTTTGTCGGGGTGATCGGGGAACAGCATTAAAATAGTTTCTTCCTGGTCAACACCCGTCAGGTAAAACAAATCATTGTTCTGCCGGAAACGCATGGTGCCGTCTGCGTTGGTGGGCATAATATCGTTTGAATTGAAAACCGTTACCGAACCGGGTTGCAGTTCATTCACCAGCCGTTTCCGGTTGTTGATGTAAAATGACTTACTGATTTGCCTGTAGCGCATGCGCGTGAATTTTCCCAAAAATAAAGAACCTGTTACGGTTATGCGCAACAGGTTCGTAGTATTTCTTAACAGATCAGATTTTTCAGGTTGTTTCGGTAGGCTCGTCAGTTTGTAAATAATTGATCAGCACAAAGGTTACCAGCAGGCCCGAGAACAATCCTTCCAATGCAACAATGAACGATACAATGTACGGATTCAGAAACCTGCCCATGGGTTCGTTTTGCTGAAGCCAGATCATGAAATCCGTATCGATATGAACGTAGATGAACAGGAAGATCGCAAAAAGGATAGACCCGACAGCGCCCGTAACTACCCCCACTATCAATGCCCGGAAATAATTAATGTGACTCCCGTGTGTGTCTTTGAATTTTTTTAACGCCAGAAAAATCCCCGCAACCAGGATAAAGATGTTGAGCATCCTGAGTTCAACCACATGAAAAAATCCCGCAAATTTCATCAACAGGAAAAAGGCAATAACACCAATGGCTATCCGGATGCCGTAATCCTCGGGGATTCTCTTGGGATCGTTGAAAATTATCATGGCTTAGGGTTTTAGTTTCCTTAAATTTTACAATTTCCTCACATAATTTCAATCGTTTGAAAGGGATATTTTTTCATAATTTAGTCTCCACAACACAAAAAGTGCTTTAAAAACACGTAAACCCAAACTCTGATCAATATGCTAAAGAAAATCTTAATCGGTCTGGCCGTTCTGATTGTGGCCTTGTTGCTGGTGGGCTTGCTGCTCCCAGGCAAAATGGAAGTATCCCGAAGCATCTCCGTGAACGCTCCGGTAGAAAATGTTTTTGACGAATTTAACGATCTCAAAAAATGGCAGGAGTGGCAATACTGGAACACGCTTGAAAAGCCTGGTGAAATGACGCTTACCTACGGTGACAAAACCGAGGGCACAGGAGCAACGTACTCCTGGGACGGAAAAAATACAGGCAAAGGAAAGATTACCATTACGGAAAGTATTCCGGATAAATCGGTAGCCAGCGACATTGAATTTACCGGTAGCGGTATTGGTAAAGGGTTATACACTGTTGAGCCCGAAGGCGAAGGCACAAAAGCTACCATGGATTTTACTTTTGATCACGGGATGAATGTACTTAGTCGGTGGCTGGGTGTACTGTTTCTGAAGAGTGAACTTGAAAAGGCTTTTGATTTTGGTTTGGCCAGGATAAAAGAACGCGCAGAAGCGAAACCGAAGTTTAAATCGGATATCAGCGAAACCACTACACCGGTTATCCATTATATCGGCATCCCTACCGGAACGCTAAATACCGAAGATGAAAAAGCCATGAGTGCTGTAATGGAAAAATCATACGGACAGCTTGCCGCTGATGTTGCCAAAGCAAAAACCCAGATTACCGGGCCGGCATTTTGCCTGGTAACGAAATGGGATGAAGCAGCTAAGCAGACGGAAATGATTTGTGCATTCCCGGTGGCGGCTGATGCAAAAGTTCCGGCTAAATACAAAATTCAACAAGTGCCGGCTGGCAAAGCTGTTAAAGCCGTTCACAAAGGAGATTACGCAGGGCTGATGAATGCCCACATAGAGATTAATGAGTATATCATGTCCAAAAATTTGGCGATGGCCGGTAATCCATGGGAGACATATGTTACAGATCCGATGACAGAAAAAGATACCACCAAGTGGGTGACTGAGATTTATTATCCTATCCAATAGAAACTGTTACCCGTTACAGGTTGCCGGTTACGTGCAACCTGTAACTAATTATCAGCCTCCGCTCGCGCCTTAACACGCTGCTCCTTCCATTCTTCAAGTTCCTTCTTTCGCGTTGCCAGTTCTTCTTCTGTCGGAACGTAGTTGATTAAACTTTTTAAATCCGGCTGACCGGCATCTACCCAGGCGGTGTACCAGAAATCGCCTGTCATTTTAATCGCATCGCGCATGCGTTGTTCAACCATTCCGGATAACGCATTGTGATAAGCCGTTGAAAATTCAACTGAATAAACTTTTATCGTCTGCTTGCCTTTTGTTTCGAATGAAAATTTCTTCTCGCCAAACTTTTCGGTTAATCGTTTCTCGAGCAACAGAACCGAATCGAGATGAATGTTAGATTCCTCAACCGCTTTCCAGGCAGCTAATTGCGGATTTTTAATGTATTCTGCCTTGCCTGTAAAGAAGTCGTAATTCTTCGCAAACAATTCCGGCAAACGCGATTCCCAAAAGCCATGAATACCATCCTGCCCGGTAAGCTGACCATTATAATTTTCGGTCGTATGCAATGGCACATGCGCATCGGCTATGTAATGCCCGAGGTCAGCGGAGTTATAAAGTATTTTAGAAGGATCTTTCAGCATAAATGCATCCTTAAGCCGGTAATACATTGTATTGATGTGCCACGGAACAATGCCGTATGCTTTCAGGGTATCTTCCGTGTATTTCGCTACAGCATCGTTCCAGTAGCGGGGCATTTTCTGTAAGGCGCTGTCGCCATAATGATCGATGTCCAGGTAATGGCGGGCAGCCTCATCCACCACGGTGTACCGCCTGCGGTCGGGGTTGACAGCCGCCTCGGTGATATAGCGGATGTTCTTTTTGTAGAATCCGATCATTTCAGGCGGCAGCGTAAAAACCGCCAGCCGGTTAATTTGCTGGTGGGCATAGAAGCCCCAGGAACCGGATAAAAGTGCGGCAAAAGCCAGCAGAGAAAGGCAAAAAAGCCGTTTTAGCATACCTTAAGATACCATTCTAAAAATCTCAAATCTGAAATCCGAAATCTGAAATCTTTTAATACCTTTGCAGTCCTTTTTACTAAGAAACCATGGCAAATCACAAGTCAGCAGAAAAGAAAATCCGTTCGAGCGCAGCAAAGCGTGATAAAAACCGCTACCAGCACAAAACAACCCGTACAGCTATAAAGAACCTGAAGGCTGTTACCGGTAAATCAGAAGCAGAAACTCAATTAAAGACCGTTTCCGCGCAAATCGACAAGCTGGCTAAGAAAGGTGTCATCCACTGGAAAAAAGCCGCTAATCAGAAATCCAAGCTCGCAAAGGCTGTTAACAAGCTGAAGTAAGCTTACAGACACATAAAGTATTCCCGACCCGGAGTTTTAAAACGCTCCGGGTCTTTTATTTTTAGGGAATGAACAAAAAGGCCGACTTCCTGAACATCAAAAGCTGGGCTGCCGAAGACCGGCCCCGCGAGAAACTGGTGCTTAAGGGCAAAGCCACCCTCTCCGATGCCGAGCTGATCGCGATTCTTTTAGGTACAGGGACATCTAAGCTGAGCGCAGTAGATCTGGCCAAAAATATCTTACAGGCCGTTAATAACGATTTAAACGAGCTTGCGCGCCTTACGGTAAAAGACCTGATGAAGATCAAAGGCATCGGGGAAGCAAAGGCGATCACGATCATCAGTGCATTGGAATTAGGCCGGAGAAGAAAAGACTTCCACGCAGAAGAGCGACCCAAGATTGCCGGCTCAGCCGATGCGTTTGAAATCCTGAAAGCCGACCTTCTCGACATCCCGCACGAAGTCTTCTGGATAATCTTATTGAACCGGGCAAACCGGGTGATTAAAAAGCATCAGATCAGTCTGGGCGGTGTTGCCGGAACGGTGGCCGATCCAAAGATCATTTTCAAGGTTGCCGTGGAGGAATTGGCCAGCGGAATTATCCTTGCCCACAATCATCCCTCTGGCAATTTAACAGCCAGTCAGGCGGACATTGACCTTACCAAAAAATTAAAAGAATCCGGCAAGCTGCTCGACATCCAGGTGCTCGATCACATCATCATTGCCGGTAAAAAATATTTCAGCTTTGCCGATGAAGGCTTATTATAATCATGAAGACAAAAAATATCATTCTTATTCTTGTTGTTGCCGTTGTGCTGATCGGGATTTATTATTCCCTGAGTGGCGGGGAAACTAATAAAGCCTACATCGCGAAACTTGAACAGTTGCGCGAAGAGAAAGATAACAGCATGCAGTCGGGCGAGAGTTCACCGTTTAGGGACAGCATGGAATTTAAGGGCCTCAATTATTTTCCAATCGATTCAAAATACCGCATCAATGCAAAATTGACTGAGATCGACCAGAAAAAAGCAATAGCGCTTCCTACGAGCGATGGAAAACAAAAAAGTTACTTAACGTATGCGTATGCAGAGTTTGAGCTGGATGGCGTCAGGAACAAACTGCTCATCCTGGAGATCATGGACATGGGGCCGTATCGCGGTACATTGTTTTTAGCATTCGCAGATAAAACAAGCGCTGCCGAAACCTACGGTGCCGGCCGATACCTGGATGTTAAGAAATTGCCGGGAGCAGCGTCCATCACACTCGATTTTAATGAAGCGTACAATCCGTATTGTGCATACAATGACAATTACTCCTGCCCTTTTCCGCCAAAAGAAAACATTTTAGAAGTAGCCATTAAAGCCGGTGAAAAAACTTATCATTAACCTCCTTCGGCAGGTTCAGACTGTCAAGCATGCTGGCTTCCACGTTTTTCCTTATTTTTGCTGTCTTTACCGCAAGCATTAGCAATGACTATATCGTATAACTGGCTGAAAGACTACATCGACATCCCGGAGACCCCGGAAGAGTTGGGTCAGTTGTTAACCTCCACCGGACTTGAAGTTGAGCATATCCATACATTTGAAACCGTAAAGGGCGGATTAAAAGGACTTGTTATTGGCGAAGTGTTAACGTGCGTCAAACACCCCAATGCCGACAAGCTTTCCTTAACCACGGTTGATGTTGGCGGAGTAAAGCCATTAGCCATTGTTTGTGGAGCATCCAATGTTGCTGCCGGGCAAAAGGTTGTTGTAGCTACTGCCGGTACAACGGTTCACCCAACCAAAGGCGAGCCCTTTCAAATCAAATCAGCCAAGATCAGGGGCGAGCAATCGGAAGGAATGATTTGTGCAGAGGACGAGATTGGCCTGGGCGAAAGTCATGCGGGAATTCTTGTATTAAATACAACCGCTAAAAACGGAACACCTGCTGCTGAATATTTCAAAATTGAATCAGACTATACGCTTGAGATTGGCTTAACCCCTAACCGGGTAGATGCAGCCTCACACATTGGCGTTGCTCGCGACATCAAAGCATCGAAGAACAGAGCATTGAAATGGCCTTCGGTTGATGCTTTAAAAACTGATGATAAAATACTTGCGATAGATGTTGAGGTTCATAATACCGAAGCGTGCCCGAGGTATTCCAGTGTAACGCTTACCAACATTACGGTTGCCGAATCACCGGCCTGGCTAAAAAACCGGTTAACTGCCATTGGCCTGACCCCGATCAACAACATCGTTGACATCACCAATTACGTGCTCCATGAAACCGGTCAGCCGCTGCATGCATTTGATGTAGATAAAATTGATGGAAGAAAGGTGATTGTAAAGATGGTAGATGCCGGAACGAAATTTACTACGCTTGATAACAAAGAACGTACACTCACCGCCAACGATTTGATGATTTGTAACGGTTATGGTGAGGGTATGTGCATTGCAGGTGTTTTCGGAGGAACGAAGTCAGGCATTACCGAAAAAACGAAGAACGTATTTTTAGAGAGCGCCTACTTCGCTTCGGATTACGTGCGCAAAACCTCCATGCATCACGGGTTAAAAACCGATGCCTCCTTTCGCTTTGAACGCGGAACGGATCCAAACGGAACAATCTATGCGTTAAAACGTGCCGCATTGCTCATGCAGGAAATTGCGGGAGCAAAAATCTCGTCCAACATCACAGACGTTTACCCGGATAAGGTTGAGAACAAGTCTATTCTGGTCAGAGACAAGAACATAAACCGTCTGATCGGAAAAGTTATTCCAAGAGAACGCGTATTTGAAATCCTCGAAGCGCTGGACATTAAAATCACTGATAAACAATCCGACAGCTATACAGTTTCCATTCCGCCTTACCGGGTGGATGTAATCCAGGAAGCGGATATTGCAGAAGAAATTCTAAGAATCTACGGACTGAACAACATTGAGCTGCGTGAGTTTGCCGGATCGGATTTCATTGCCGAATTCCCGGTGAAAGACATCAATAAATTCAAAAATACCATCAGCCAGATACTTGTGGGCAATGGCTTTTTCGAAATCTGGACAAACTCCTTAACCAACTTCGCCTATCAGCAAAAGCATAACCTTACGTTTACAGGCGAGCCGGTTGAAATCCTGAATAAGCTGAGCGAAGAGCAGGGAATTTTGCGTCAAACCATGCTTTTTACAGGCCTGGAAGTATGCGCGCATAACATCAACCGCAGGCAGAAGGATCTGAAGCTGTTTGAGTTCGGAAAAATCTATTTCAAAACAAGCGGGAAATATATTGAGGAAGAACGCCTGGCACTTTATGTGAGCGGAAATATTGAAACCGAGAACTGGCAGCACAAAACCCGGTCAGCAACCTACTACGACCTGGCTCAGCATGTTACCCAGGTAATCCAAAAATCCGGCATCAGCAACATCAAACAGGAAGTTGTAAAAGATCAACTGTTCGACTACGCATTGCAACTGTCGGTCGGCAATAAAAATATCGGGCTTGTGGGGAAAATAAAACCTGCTTTATTAAAGGATTTAGGCATCAGGCAGGAAATATTTTATGCTGAGCTACATACAACCTTGCTTTTCACTTCAGCAAACCCTATGTTAGTTGCTCAGGAAGTACCGAAATTTCCGGAAGTAAGACGCGACTTATCCTTAGTGCTTGATAAAAGTGTAAGCTTCGATGAGATCCGGAAAATGGTATTGCACACTGAAAAAAGGTTGATCCGCGACATCATTGCATTTGATGTGTACGAAGGAGAAAACCTTCCGGCAGGAAAAAAGGCATACGCGCTCGGGTTTACACTCCTTGACGAAGCCAAAACCCTGACGGACGAAGAAATTGATAAGACGATGACCAAGCTGATGAACGCTTTTGAGCAAACATTGGGCGCAGTTATCCGCAAATAGAAAGAGATTGGGCCTGTCTGCCGACAGGCAGGGCGGTTGGATAAAATAAAAAGACTAACTAGGCATACAGCCACCACAAAAGATTGTTTCCATGGAACAAGACATTCTGAAAACCAACCTAAACGGGCTTGAGCGCAAACTTTTAGTGCTCATTAACGAACACAAAGGCCTGAAAGAAGAAATCAAGACTTTAAAAACTGAAAATCAGGAGCTTAAATCATCCCTGAAAGGGCGTGATGAACAGTTGTTTAATTTTAAAAATCAAATTAAAATATCTAAAATTGTAGATAATATAAATCCGGAAGACGGAAGTGTTTCGGAGTTGAAGAAGAAAGTAGACGATTACATTCGGGAAATTGATAAGTGCATTGCTTATTTGAGCCGATAACTGAACGTAAGACTTAATTAATGGAAGAACTTTCAATAAAAATCAAGATAGCCGAACGCGAATACCCGATGAAGGTAAAACGCGAAGACGAGGAACGGGTGAGAATGGCAAGCCGGCTTATCAATGAAAAGTTAAAATCTTACAAAGATCAGTTCGGGATTGACGATAAACAGGACCTGCTGGCCATGGTTGCTTTTGATAGTCTGGTTGAGAAGATGACTACGGAAGAAACCCATCAGGTTATTGATCAAACCGTGCTCGAAAAAGTTTCACATCTCAATCAGCTCGTTTCTCAGTCTATTTTGTAGGCTTTCGCTTACACGCTTCACCTTTTTAACCTTCCTGCTGCATAAGCGCTTTCGGGTTAGTCCTAAACCCCAAATGTTCTGTTATGCAACAAATTATAATCATAGCCATTAGCTGCACCTTCGGCACCATTCTGCTGAGCATGCTGATTGGGAATCTCCTGTACAAGCGCAAGTCACGCAAACGCCTGGCTGCAGCCGAAGATAAAGCTGCCCTGATCATAAAAGAGGCTGAGCTCACCTCTGAAAACATCAGGAAGGATAAGGTTTTCCAGGCGAAGGAAAATATCATGAAGCTGAAAAGCGAGTTTGAAGAAGAAGCAAACCGCAAGAAGAACCAGATTATCGCCAACGAGCAGAAGATCAAGCAGCGCGAGCAGCAAATCAACAAAGAGCTTGAAAGCCTGAAGCGTAAGGATGCTGACACCGTTGAGATGCAGCAGAATTTAGCCTTGCAGCTCGATAACGTTAAAAAACGCAAAGAAGAACTCGACAAGTTCAACCAGCAGAAAGTTCAGGTACTGGAGAGTATCTCCAAACTTTCTGCCGATGAAGCCAAAGAACAACTGATGGCTTCCCTGAAAGATGAGGCCCAGGCAAAAGCCAATTCCCTCATCAAAGACATTCTTGAACAGGCCAAACTCACGGCAACGAAAGAAGCCAAAAAGATTGTCGTTGAAACCATTCAGCGCACGGCAACCGAACACGCCATTGAAAACTGTGTTTCGATTTTCAACATCGAAAACGATGATATCAAGGGAAAAATAATTGGTCGTGAAGGCCGGAACATCCGTGCGCTGGAAGCGGCAACCGGAGTTGAAATTATTGTAGATGATACCCCGGAAGCCATTATCATTTCCGGATTTGACCCGGTACGGAGAGAGATCGCACGGTTGTCTTTGCACAGGCTCGTTCAGGATGGCCGGATTCACCCGGCACGCATTGAAGAGATTGTTGCCAAGACAACCAAAAACATTGAAGATGAAATTGTAGAAACCGGTGAGCGTACCGTGATTGACTTAGGAATCCATGGCCTGCATCCCGAGCTGGTGAGAATGGTAGGCCGCATGCGCTTCCGTTCATCGTACGGACAAAATTTATTGATGCACTCACGTGAGGTTGCCAACCTCTGCGCTATTATGGCCACAGAATTAGGCTTAAATGTGAAGCAGGCAAAACGTGCAGGACTTCTACACGACATCGGCAAAGTATGGCCGGAAGAGCTTGAAAAGCCTCACGCGATTGTAGGCATGGAACTTGCGCTCAAGTACAAGGAGCATCCGGTGGTATGCAACGCCATTGGCGCTCACCACGATGAGATTGAGATGACCAGCATCATCTCTCCGATCGTGCAGGCGTGCGATGCCATCAGCGGTGCACGGCCAGGCGCGAGACGCGAGGTAATGGAGCAATACATTAAACGCCTCCGCGATCTTGAGCAACTGGCCATGAACTTTGACGGGGTCGAGAAATGCTATGCGATACAGGCAGGTCGCGAACTACGCGTGATGGTAGATGCAGAAAATGTAACCGATGAGCGTGCAGGCCAGCTTAGCTTTGAGATCTCTCAAAAGATCGAGCGCGACATGCAGTACCCGGGACAAATTAAAGTAACGGTGATCCGCGAGATGCGCAGTGTTGCATACGCGAAGTAAAAAGTGAAGTATGGAAATCAAGTTTCAGGAAAACGAATCAAAAGGCGCCTTTTATATTGAGGAGAATGGAAAGCGTATGGCTACCATGACTATCAGTAAAGCCGGTGGCAATATTATGATTATTGATCATACCGAGGTTTCGGACGCTTTACGTGGTAAAAACGCAGGCAAGCAGCTTGTGGAGGCCGCTGTTAAACATGCGCGGGCGCATAAATATAAAATCATTCCGCTTTGTCCTTTTGCAAAATCCGTATTTGAAAAAGTGAAGGATTACCAGGACGTTTTAAACCAATAGAAATGAGCCGGATTCTTCCTGTATTATTGCTTGTGTTCACAATTGCCTGCAGCGCTTCAAATGAGATTGCCCTGCCTGCGGGCGAATGGACGTTAAAAACGCTTCCCGGGGAATATCTTTCGATTCTTAATAAACCAATTACATTGAACTTCAGTACAGCCAGCGCAAAAGCTAATGGTTTCGCAGGATGCAATCAGTACTTCAGCAGCTTTACAACCAGGCAATCTTCTATAGAATTTTCAGATACCGGGAGCACCAAAATGTTTTGCGAACAAACCATGAATCTTGAAAATAAATTCCTGGAAGCGCTGGACAAAACTAACGGGTTCAAACTCGATGGTAATAAACTTCAGTTGCTGCAAAACGATCTTGTTTTGCTTGAATTCGAAAAATAGTTTATCGCTGTTGGTGCTGAACGGCTTTTTGTCGATTACTGATTCCCTTCTTTACCCCCCGCTAATTCACCCAACCGCTGATAGATTTCCGTACGCGTAGGATCGTATGAAATCGCCTCTTTATACAATGGAATAGCGCGTTTCACATTACCTTTTGTATCATAAATGTAGGCCATCATATGACTTAGGGCTGCGCTGCGGTAACCTTTTGAATATGCATTTTCATACCAGGCCATAGCCGAATCAAGCTGGCCTGAATTATAAAAATCATCACCAATTAATAACATGGCTTCGATATAGTCTGGATCAATATCAACTGCATTCTTCGTTTGGTTAATGCTGTTGCGGTATTGCTCCCGGCTATAATAAATAAGTCCTTTGTTGTAAAAAGCCTCTTTGTACGTTGGGCGAAGCAACAAGGCTTTATCATAATCCATCAAAGCCGAGTCAGTTTTATCGGCATTCAGATAAGCATTGCCGCGTTCCAAATATAGGTCTGCATTCTCAGGATCGTTTTGGATAGCCAGCCTGTAAAAGTATAGTGCGGAATCATAGCTCTGGCGTTCATAAAGATTGTTCGCCTGTTGCCGTGCATCCGCAGTTGATGCCGAGCTATCAGAGAAAAAAATTGGAATAAGAATCGAAAGAAAAATTAACCCCGAAAAAATCGCGATTACCAGCCTGACAAGCTTTACCTGGTCAACTGGACTACGTTGACTACGTCCGGAAGGCACGTTGCTGAACATGAACTTAAGCTCATCCCAAATAGAGGGCTTTGGATAGTATGTTTGCTGATAGGTCTTTTCAACCGGATCTTCATCTTCTGTGCGCTTTCGGTTTTGCAGCACTTTAAAAAAGCTGAAGGCACAAAATCCGGTAAGGATGTAAAAAACGGATGGATCAACCGACCAGAAGATCGCAAGGATCGTTAAGGAAGAAACGAAAACAATCAGCCAGATTTTTCTTTTCCCGACCCGATCATCTGTTTCTTCCGGCTCCATGCTATTTCATTAATGCAATAATTTCGCGCTCCTCA
>CAZIGG010000039.1:20509-23189 GCA_964538575.1 uncultured Roseivirgaceae bacterium | reverse complement strand
GCAACAGGCTTAAACGCTACGTTAAAATAAATATCCTCCCCGTTGCTGATGCCGCCCTGCACGCCACCGGAGTGATTTGTTTTTGTGCGGATCTTATCACCTTCTTTATAAAACTCATCGTTGTGCTGCGAGCCGCGTAATTTAATCCCCTCAAAGCCGCTGCCGTATTCAAACCCTTTCACTGCATTGATGCTGAGCATCGCTTTGCCCAGTTCAGCATGTAACTTATCAAATACGGGTTCACCTAATCCTACCGGTGAATTTTTGATTACGCACGTAACTACCCCACCAATCGTATCACGATCTAACCGAACCTCGTCAATCAATGCGATCATTTTTTCCGCAGTCTTCTGATCGGGACACCGAACGATGTTATCTTCGGTTTTTGTCAGGTCGAGTTTGGTGTAATGATCCGTTTTGATGCCTCCAACCTGGGATACGAAAGCTGATATGTCAACCCCTGATTGTTTCAATAATAACTTTGCAATGGCTCCTGCGGCTACACGAGCCGCGGTTTCGCGTGCTGAGCTTCTGCCGCCCCCGCGATAATCGCGATGGCCGTATTTTACCTCGTAGGTATAATCCGCATGTGAAGGGCGGAATGCATGTTGAATGTGTGAATAGTCTTTGCTGCGCTGATCCTGATTTTCTATCACAATAGCGATTGGTGTACCGGTACTCTTGCCTTCAAATATTCCGGAAAGAATTTTAAACGTATCGTCTTCCTTACGCTGAGTAGTGATTTTGGACTGGCCGGGCTTTCTGCGATCCATCTCGGATTGTATGAAATTTTCATCGATTGTCAGTCCTGCCGGACAGCCATCAATGATCACACCAATAGCCGGACCGTGCGATTCGCCAAATGTTGAAATCCTGAAGAGTGTACCGTAACTGTTCACTTACTTTTTGAACACAAGATAAGCCGATCCGCTCAACATGGCCAAAATAAAAATTCCCAGTGCAGTTGAAATCCATCCTGAATCGGTTGAAGTGCGCAAAACATTATCGGTTGAGCTTATTTTATCATAAAGCGAACCTGTATCGGTGGACTCGATTGCTTCGTTTTTCAGACTTTCCCCGTTCACCACAATGGCTGAACGTGCTATAAGCGTGTCGTATTTTTTCAGTGCCGGGTTGAAATAAACCCAATGCATCATATCACGCATCCGGTAATCGCCCGGTTCTTTAGGTATAATAAAATAGCTGAAAGATTTTGTTCCGGTCACACGGCTGTTCTGCCGGTTAATATTCTGCCGGATGTTGGGCTCGTAGAATTCGAAGCTGCCATCCTTCATTACCCGCGGCCGTTCAATTGCGGAGATGTTTCCCTCACCGTAAATGTTGAAGTCATAAGAAAAGCTTTGGCCGGTTTGCAACGCGGTGCTGCTGATGCGCTCATCAAGCCGGTAATCGCCTACCGCAACTTTGTCGCGCAACGGGTGAGGCGGAAGCTCTTTTACCTTTATGGTTTTTGGTTTTGAATAAAATGTTTTGAAATCTTCTTTCCGGTTCTGCCCAAAGAAGGAGGGATTTTTGGCTACTTTAAATTTGATCAGTTGCAAACCAATGCTTGGGAACTCAATCGGTTTGGTGTTGAGGGGGTAGAACGTTGCTTCGTACAGCTTATACCGATCGTAATATTCACCGTTAATGGTTACGGTTTCACTTTGAACGTTTTCAATCTCAAAATTCTCTTCCCAGCAATTGGCTGGCTTTATCTTCTTTAAAATATTGGTGAGCTGTTTGCCCAGGTCATAAAATTGTAAAGGAGCGCGATTCTTATCGGCTACGTAAAAAGAAATTGACGCGGTGAACCCTTCGCCCACGTACACCTCCGACTTGTTGGTAGAAATTGCCAGGAAAGCATCTTCTTTAATATCAATGAATTCAGTATTGTTTTTTCTCCCGAAAAAATCATTGGGATCGTAGGCGAACGGATCACGCTGGGTTTGCACGGGCGGGCCCACCTTAACTTTTTTCCCGGGCGAATTAATGGCTTGCCCGTTAACGGTCATCCTGAAAGCCTGAACGGTGTACGTTCCCTGCTTAACCGGCAAATAGGTCATGGTAACACTTTGCGAAGAAGAGACCTGGCCGTTTATAATGCTGGTTTGCGACTGCGAAGAAGTGCCCCGTTTACGAAACCCGTAAATTTCAGGAAAAACATAATCGTGCGATTTAAACCGGTCGTTTTGAACCGTTACGGTAATTGTCCAGCTCTGATTTTCGCCAATTTCATCTGGTCCTAAAACGATCTGGATAGTTTGCGCCTGAACAAAGCCCAGGCTTGCAGCGGCTGCAAAAAAAAGCGCAAAAAGTGATTTCATCGAAAAAAACGGCCTCATCTTCAATCTTCGTACCAATAACACGTTACAAAACTAAAAATGTTCTTTTAGTTAGCTTTACCGCTTATTAAATTAGTCGTGCTTTTAAATAATTTTTATTTCAGTTAATAGCTAACCTATGTTGAATTATGTCAAAACCGTGCTCACAAAGGTGAGTTTTGACGCAAAGCTCTTTGAAAAAGAGTTAAAGAAGGCCATCGAAGTGTTGATTGGCGCTGAAGTACAGGAACTCAAACAATGGTGCTACAACCTGTTTGGGAAGCAACATCAGGCGATCCTGAATCGCTGTTTTGTAGCGTAGAGACGAAATTTTGCGTCTCTACATGAAAATGAAA
>CAZIGG010000039.1:15668-20409 GCA_964538575.1 uncultured Roseivirgaceae bacterium | reverse complement strand
CGTCATCGAACTTAACTGTGGATTTGAATTGAACCTTGCTTCCTGGTGCGGTTTTGAAAAACGGTTCCACGGACACACATCCTGGCAGATATCACACCCAAAAATCCAGTTCTCAAATTTTCCTTTTACCGATGCTGGGATTTCTTCTTTTAATTCAATCGTGAAATAGGAAATGCATTTGCTGCCGTCTACCACATACGGTTCGGCAATGGCATCCGTGGGGCAGGCATCCATGCAGGCGGTGCATGTGCCGCAGTAATCTTTTACCGGGCCATCGTACTCAAGCTCCAGATCAAGAATAATTTCTGCAAGGAAGTAAAAGCTTCCGGAGGTTTTGTTCAACAGCAAGCTGTTTTTTCCAATCCAGCCCAGCCCGGATTTTTTCGCCCATGCGCGCTCCATCACGGGCGCTGAGTCGACAAATACCCGGCCCTGGATGTCGCCTGCTTTTTCCCTAAGTCTTTCAAAAAGAATTTTCAGCTTATCCTTTACTACAAAGTGATAATCTTCTCCATACGCATACTTGGCAATCTTTAGATCGCTTTCAGTAGCCAGATCTTTCTCCGGATAATAGTTGTACAGTAAACTGATGACGGATTTCGCTCCCGGAACAAGCAACGCAGGATCGAGTCGCTTGTCAAAATAATTTTCTAAGTAGCTCATCTTTCCCTGGTAGCCGCGTTTCAGCCATTCTTCAAGCTGCGGAGCTTCGTCCTTTAAGAACTCAGCTTTTGAAATGCCGCAGAAACTGAAACCTAATTCCTGTGCGAGTGATTTTACAAAATATGTATGCTGAGTTAACTTCATTTCCCTCTCCCCGTCCTTCGGACACCCCTCTCCTCCGGGGAGAGGGGAAGGGGTGATGGAACTATCCAAACAACCCTGAGCTTTTACCTGGCGGAGGAATTACCTTCAGATGCTTATATGCTTTCTCTGTAGCCTCCCGGCCGCGCGATGTACGTTTCAAATAACCTTCCTGGATCAGAAAAGGCTCATACACTTCTTCAATGGTTTCAGCCTCATCACCCACTGCGGTGGCAATCGTGGTTAACCCAACCGGGCCGCCTTTAAATTTTTCGATGATCGTCATAAGGATACGATTGTCCATCTCATCCAATCCGTTTGCGTCAACATCCAGCGCTTTCAATGCGATTCGGGCAATTTCAAGATTAATCGTTCCGTTTCCCTTGATCTGAGCAAAGTCCCGGGTTCTTCTTAACAAGTTATTGGCAATACGCGGTGTACCACGACTCCTTCGCGCGATTTCAAACGCAGCTTCCGCTTCAATGGGCACATTTAAAATGGTGCATGAGCGGTTGATAATTTTTTGAAGCAACGCGGAGTCGTAATATTCTAATCGTGAGTTAATTCCGAAACGCGCCCGTAGAGGCGATGTTAACAAACCGGCACGGGTAGTTGCGCCAATCAGTGTAAACGGATTAAGTCCGATCTGTATCGATCGCGCATTAGGCCCGGAATCCAGCATGATATCGATCTTGAAATCCTCCATCGCAGAATAGAGATATTCCTCAACAATCGGATTCAGGCGATGGATCTCATCAATAAACAAAACATCGTGTGCCTCCAGGTTGGTCAGCAACCCGGCAAGGTCGCTCGGCTTGTCCAGCACCGGGCCGGAGGTTATTTTGATGTTTGTCTGAAGTTCGTTGGCAATGATGTAGGAAAGGGTTGTTTTCCCCAGCCCGGGAGGGCCATGAAGCAGAACGTGATCAAGCGGCTCATTACGCTGTCTGGCAGCCTGTACGAACACCTTAATATTCTCGACAACCTTTTGCTGCCCGGTGAAATCCTCAAAGGATAACGGGCGCAGCGCCTTTTCAAACTCCTTTTCGGCAGCATTCAGGTTCTCACCATCACCTTTCAGATAATCTTCCCGCATAGTATTAAGTCAGGCGAAGGTACACACGAAACCGGATATTTCTTAAAAGCAACATTGTTGCATGTGGCAACATTTTATTTACCTTCGCGAGTAATTACCCTGCGCACGTTCATGCTATGATACTCAAGCTGCTTGTTTTGTTCTTCACTCCCTTATTGTCTGGTTTGGCGGTTTACCTCGTTCCCCCCGGGCGAACAAAAAGCTTTAAACTTCTCCTGGTTTTTGCGGGAGCTTACCTGTTCGGCATCACGGTAGTTCATATCCTGCCGGAGCTTTACATCCGGAACAGCGAAGTTGAGTTAATCGGTCTTTTTGTACTGGCCGGATTTTTCCTGCAGCAGGTGATGGAATATTTTACCTCAGGCATTGAGCATGGTCATATTCATACGCACGATCATGCCGATCACCACCATCACGATGAGCATCATCGGCAGATATCAGCGTTTGTGTTGCTGGGTGCACTGTGTGTTCATGCTTTTTTAGAAGGGGCCATGCTGGTACAACCCATTGCAGGAATGGGCATGCAATATGACACAAATGCAATCCTGCTCGGCATTGCCCTGCACCGCGCACCGGCAGCCTTTGCGTTAATGACCGTTCTTTCGTTTCAACTTAAATCCGTCAAAAACGCATTGCCACACTTGTTTTTTTTCTCCCTGGCTGCGCCATTCGGCCTGTTGATTTCAACCTACCTGATTGACGTAGAGATTTTATCTGCCGCAGGCCTTACATACGTGTATGCATTGGTATGCGGAAACTTCCTGCACATTTCCACAACCATTGTTTTTGAAAGCAGTCCCGCACACCGGTTCAATGGTAAAAAATTAACAGTGGCTGTGCTGGGCGCACTGGTAGCGGTAGCCATTGAATACATGCTTTAATCTCTTCAAATAATCGTTTTGTTTTTATAGCAAAACCCCCGACTTTTAGTTTTATCAACCGGAAACTATGAATCGTATTCAATCATTTGAAGAATATAAAAACACGTATCAGAAAAGCGTAGCGAATCCGGAAGCTTTTTGGGCAAGCATCGCGGAAGCTTTTGTTTGGAAAAAGAAATGGGATAAGGTTCTGGAGTTTGATTTTCACAAACCTGAAGTAAAATGGTTTCAGGGTGCGAAGCTTAACATTACAGAAAACTGCCTTGACCGGCATATTGAAGAGAAAGGAAATCAAACCGCACTCATCTGGGAACCCAACAACCCGAAAGACGACTCAAAAAAATTTACCTACAACGAACTGCTTGAAAATGTAAGCCGGGTCGCTAACATGCTGAAAGCACAGGGTATTAAAAAAGGCGACCGGGTTTGCATTTACATGCCGATGATTCCTGAGCTTGCTTTTGCCGTATTAGCCTGCGCAAGGATCGGTGCCATACACTCCGTTGTGTTTGCCGGCTTTTCAGCCGGATCATTGGTGGACAGGATTAATGATTCGGGCTGCCGGTTAATGCTTACAGCCGATGGTGGAAACCGGGGTGATAAAAAGCTTGATCTCAAGAAAATTGTTGACGAGGCGCTTGAAAAATGCCCAACGATAGAAAAATCAATTGTCTTCCGGCAGGTTAATATCCCGGTAACGATGAAACCCGGCCGTGATCTCTGGTGGCATGACGAAATAAAAAAAGCGGGTTCAACCTGCCCGGCAGAAGAAATGGATGCAGAGGATATGCTGTTTATTCTTTACACCTCCGGCTCAACCGGAAAACCGAAAGGGATGGTGCACACCACAGCAGGGTACATGGTTTTTATTCATTATACATTTCAAACTGCCTTTCAATATAAACCCGGACAAATTTATTGGTGTACAGCGGACGTTGGCTGGATTACCGGTCATTCATACATTTTATACGGACCGCTTTCCGCGGGAGCAACAACCGTTATGTTTGAAGGCATTCCCTCGTGGCCGGATATGGGCCGGTTCTGGCAGGTAATTGAACGGCATAAGGTTAATATTTTTTATACAGCGCCTACGGCAATCCGGTCGCTTCAGCAGGCGCCTCTTTCACTTGTTGAGCGAAGCAATCTATCTTCGCTTCAGGTATTAGGTTCGGTGGGAGAACCTATCAATGAAGAAGCGTGGGAGTGGTATCATAAACATATTGGTAAAAATAGTTGCCCGGTGATTGACACGTGGTGGCAAACCGAAACGGGCGGATTTATGATTTCTCCGATTGCCAACGTAACGAAGCTTAAGCCTGCACATGCAAGTTTTCCGTTACCCGGAGTTCAGCCTGCGGTGATGGATGAAAAGGGAACAGAATTATCCGGCAACAACATTGAGGGAAGACTGGCGGTTAAATTTCCGTGGCCGGGAATAGCCCGAACCATCTATGGCGACCATCAACGGTTTAAAGACACCTACTTCTCAACCTTCCCCGGAAAATATTTTACCGGTGACGGCTGCCGGGTAGATGCAGAGGGCTATTACAGAATAACCGGCCGGGTAGATGATATTATTATCGTATCCGGACACAACATGGGTACCGCTGAAATTGAAAGCGCGATCACCGAACATCATGGTATTTCGGAAGCAGCAGTTGTGGGCTATCCGCACGATGTGAAAGGGCAGGCAATTTATGCGTATGCGATCTGTTATGAAAAGCCTCAGGACGAAGAAAAGCTCCGCAACGAGATTCGTGAAACGGTTTCAAAAATTATCGGACCCATTGCCAAACCTGACAAAATTCAATTTGTAACCGGGTTGCCAAAAACCCGATCCGGCAAAATTATGCGCAGGATTTTGCGTAAAATTGCGGAAGGAGAAACCTCGAACTTAGGCGATACCACAACGCTGACCGATCCAGCGGTGGTGGAGGAAATCAGGAACGGGGCGCTTTAA
>CAZIGG010000039.1:0-15568 GCA_964538575.1 uncultured Roseivirgaceae bacterium | reverse complement strand
CACAACGCTGACCGATCCAGCGGTGGTGGAGGAAATCAGGAACGGGGCGCTTTAAGGAAACATATTTCAGGATAATATTCGTTAAGTTTGGTATATGGAAAGCTTCATTTTGAAATTCCCGCCCGATACACAATTTACCGATGACGAGTTTTTTGATTTTTGTGCGGCCAACGATCCACTGCGTATTGAGCGAAACAGTAAAGGTCAACTTGTAATTATGTCACCGTCAGGGAGCAAAACCGGAAATGTTCATTTTAAAATTTACAGCGCATTAGCGCACTGGTATGATAAGCACGAAAACAGCGGGTATGTTTTTGATTCTTCTGCGGGGTTCAGACTTCCGGATAAATCTATATTAGCGCCCGATGCTGCGTTTATTAAAAAAGAGCGATGGGAAGTATTAACGGAAGAACAACAAAAAAAATTTGCCCCGCTTACACCTGATTTTATAATTGAAGTTCGTTCAGAATCAGATTCGCTAAATCAGCTTAAATCTAAAATGGAAGATTGGATACGAAATGGTTGTCAGTTGGCGTGGCTTATCGACCCGGTTGAAAAGAAAGCATACATATATAAACCGGATTTTGGTTTTACGATTGTCGATAATTTCAATTCAACGCTAAGCGGCTCAACTGTACTTCCCGGTTTTGAGCTTGATCTTTCAAAACTCTTGTAGTATTGTCGTTAATTAATTTTTAGTAATCAATAAACATGGAAATAACAGGAACAGTAGTAAGTCTTTTGCCGATGCAATCCGGCCAGGGAAAAAACGGAACGTGGAAAAAGCAGGAATTCATTATTGAAACACAGGATCAGTATCCTAAAAAAGTTTGTTTGTCATTGTGGGGCGATAAGGTTGACGGAACCCGCTTGACCCCGGGTGAGAAGATCACCGCTTCCATCAATATCGAAAGTCGCGAATACAATGGCCGCTGGTACACCGATGTACGCGCCTGGAAAATCGCCAAGGGCGGCAACGGTGGCGGACAAAATGAAGCTCCTCCGGTGGATTCATCGTTCACCCCCGATGCCAGCAGCGGAAGCGATGATCTTCCGTTTTAAGGAATCATGCGAAGGTTGCTGACCATAAAAAAATACTTCAGGGCTGCATTGATCATGGGATTCTTTACAGCCCTGACTATTTATTTACCCAATCAGGAGGCAATTGACGGTCAGTATGAAATTTATTTTGGGATTCCCATTAGTGACGCTTCCGTGGAGCAGGAAGTTTTCGGTAATGCGGATTTCGCACTTCGACAGCTTAACGGAGTGAGAATTCTTAATACCGACACCGGAAAATACACATACTATTTTGAGTATATCGCCAACAAGCAGGATACGCTGCGCAGAATTGGCGCGCTGCCTTTTTTAAAAGATAACCGGCCGTCATCGCTGGCGTGCGAGTTGATGAACGCTCCGCTAAATCCATTGGACGATTCTGCATTAACGCGGGAAGAGCGTGACGCCACGTCATTTTTTTGGGATGCCCGCGCGGATGAGTTTATATTCTACGAATGCTATAAAAGCCCGATGAAGCATACGTTACTGCTCAGCAAAACCTCCGACCGGATTTTGCACAAGGTTGAGGTTATTTAACCTCGTAGAAGTATTCCGCGCGCAAAAAATCTTCCAGTTTTCCCAGTAGTGTAAGTTGTTTCAATGCCCGGTCGAAATTCTGTAAGGGATATTCAATTTTGTAATAAACATCATTCGACAGGAAGTCAGTGAGAAATCGAATTCCCTGCATATAAAGCATGAGAATCCCTGAATGATGGAGGAATTTTTTTTCGGTTTGAGTAAAGCTGTTGCCAATCCCCATCTCATACCCTGAAATAATTGCCCGGTAAACTTCAGTATTAATATGAGCGGAGTCCACCGCTCCATGTTCATCGCTGGCTGAAACCATGCTGCGGATCATGTCGCCTATATCTGAAAAGAAATACCCGGGCATGGTTGTGTCAAGATCAATTGGACAAACCGCTTTTCGGGTTGATCGATCAAATAGAATGTTGCTCAGTTTGGTGTCATGATGCATAGGCCGAAGCTTAAAATCATGGTTGTTCTTTAGGCTTGTATAAAAATCTACCAGATGTTTTCGTTGCTCAATTTTGGTAAGTAAATCGCTGCTAGTCGCTAACCTTTCAGGTGTTGCTTTTTTAACAGCGTGTTGCAATTGGTCATAACGATTGCTTAAGTCATGAAATCCGGAAATTGTTGGCTTTAGCTGATTAACATCCAATCCCGCTAATGCTCGCGTGAATTCGCCATAACATTTTGCTGCACTGTATATCTTTTCCGGCCCGGCCGGCAACGATTCTGTATAGGTGTTGGTGATGTATTCAAATGCCCGCCAGCACGATCCTTCGTTGTCGATCCAGATACTTTTGCCTCCCGTGGTTTTTAAAGCACCTGGAATTTTAAATGAATGAGTTCCGGTAAGGTGATTATAAATAACCTGGTAATTACTCACAACCTGTTCAGGGTCTTTAAAAACACTGGTATTGACCTGCTGCAGAATAGCCGATTGATTATTGGCCGTGACTTTATAGGTTTTGTGGATCAAGCCATCCGTCAGCACTTCAAAAAACGGTGCATAGAATCCGAATCGCTCTGCAGCAAAGACAACCGCTTCCATCAATACGTATCGTCTAACGCGAAGGTGCTTTTACGGTACATCCACTGGCCGCTGGTGAAATCCGGGAATTCAACGGTTTCATTTCCCAGCTCAATGCTCGTTTCACTTAGCGGAGTAATGGCGCTCCATGCGGCTGAGTCATACACATCAATGGGTGCTGGCTTTTCGTTTTTAATGGATTCAATGAACGCATGCAATACAAAGAAATCCATTCCGCCATGACCTGCGCCATCGGCTTCTTTCGTCCAGCGCTGCCAGAGCGGGTGATCATATTTTTCGAGGTACGGTTTAGCCTCTTCCCACTGGTGTTCTTTCGGGCTCGTACCCTCGATGTAAAGCGATTTGTTCACATCCATCCAGATGCCTTTTGTTCCCTGAACGCGGAATCCTAAAGAATATGGCCTGGGTAAATTCGTATCGTGCTGGAGTAAAACAGTTTCATCGTTCGCGCATTTTATCATGGTCGTCACCACATCGCCCAGCCTGAACTCAACTTTTGCATTCGGATGCGTTTCTCCGCCATTCTTAACCACATACTCATGCAACCCGCGGGCTTTGGTTGAGAACGAACTTAACGACACAAACCGGTTTCCATAATTGATGTTCAGCATCTCGGCCACCGGCCCGATGCCATGCGTTGGATATAAATCTCCGTTCCGGTGAACCGAATGATTCGTGCGCCACGCAGCTTCTGAGAAACCCTTTTCGCCAAACTCAACTCCGCCACCGTAAGGCTGCTGCCCGTTATTAAATTTAACAGCCCGCAGATCGTGCTGATACCCGCCCTGCACATGCACCAGTTCTCCGAACATCCCCTTCCGAACCATGTTGAGCACCGCCATCACATCCCTGCGGTAGCAAACGTTCTCCAGCATCATCACCTGAGCCTTGTGGCGTTCAGCTGCCTTAACTACATCCCAATGATCCTGCAACGTGATGCCGAGAATCACTTCGGTGCCTACATATTTAATACCTGCATCTAACGAGCCGAGGATCATCGGTGCATGCAGTTCCCATGGTGTAGCGATGATCACACCATCCAGGTCTTTTACCTCCAGCAGTTTCTTCCAGGCGTTCACATCACCTTTAAAAACTTTGGGCATTGGCTTGCCGGATTTTTTGATCATCTCCAGCGAATTATTAAGCATGCGTTCGTTGATGTCGCAAATGGCAACCACTTCCGTATCACTTCTTTTTAACGCCAGCTCCAGGTGATTTTGTCCCCGTAAGCCCACGCCAATAATTCCCAGCCGGACTTTATTTTTTATGCTTTGCGAAAAAAGCTGCGAGGCAGGGAGGATGGAAAAAGCAGCGGCTGCGAGACCGGTATTTTTGACAAAGTTTCTTCTGTTCATAGGTTGGATGTTAGGACTCACAAATAAAACAAAAACCCTGACGGTACCGTCAGGGTTTTATACTATTGGCTGATTAACCGACTAGCTTCCACATGCCTCGCACGCATCCGGGTTATCCAAGGAGCATGCCATGTCGGCACGGTTCTGATCGTATGGAATGCTTTGCTGCGTTTCCGACACAGAAACAGCCTGCTGTGCAACTGCTACGGTTTCAGAAACACCAACGGATTTGGTTTCTGCAACTTCTGGTTTCTGCTGCATCGCAGACTTATCAAGCGTAAACTGGATGGCATCGGCAGCAGCCTGAGTTCTCAGGTAGTACATGCCGGTTTTCAGTCCTTTCTTCCAGGCATAGAAGTGCATGGAAGTAAGCTTGCCGAAGTTCGGATCTTTCAGGTGAATGTTCAGGCTTTGCGACTGGCAGATGTACGCGCCACGGTCAGCCGACATATCAATGATTGCCTTCTGAGAGATTTCCCAAACGGTCCTGTAGATGTCTTTAATGTTTTGCGGAATTTCAGGAATTGCCTGAACCGAACCGTTTGTTGCGATCAGTTTCTGACGCATGTTCTCATTCCACAATCCAAGCTCGATCAGGTCTTTCATCAAATGCTTGTTGGCAATGATGAATTCGCCCGAAAGCGTTCTGCGTGTATAAATGTTAGACGTGTATGGCTCGAAACACTCGTTGTTACCAAGAATCTGAGACGTAGAGGCAGTTGGCATCGGAGCAACAAGCAATGAGTTGCGTACGCCATTCTTCTTCACTTCCTGCTTCAGTTGTTCCCAGTTCCAGCGGCCGCTCTTCGGGGTAACGCCCCACATGTCGAACTGGAAGATTCCTTTTGAAGCCGGTGAACCTTTGAATGTTTCGTAAGCGCCATCCTTCTTCGCCAGTTCCATAGATGCTTCCATGGCCGCGAAATAGATGGTTTCGAAAATATCCTCATTCAGTCTGCGGGCCTCGTCTGAATCGAACGGCATGCGCATCATGATGAATGTATCGGCAAGACCCTGTACGCCCAATCCAATCGGACGGTGGCGCATGTTTGAATTGCGCGCTTCCTCAACCGGGTAGTAATTAACATCAATAACCTTGTTCAGGTTACGGGTGATCACTTTCGTGATCTCGTATAAACGCTGGTGATCGTAAGCGCCTTCGTCAGTCACAAACTTGTTCAGCGCGATTGACGCGAGGTTACAAACCGCTACTTCGTCTTTTGCTGTGTATTCGATGATCTCGGTACACAGGTTACTTGACTTAATCGTACCCAGGTTCTTCTGGTTCGACTTACGGTTTGCCGAATCTTTATATAAGATGTAAGGGGTTCCTGTTTCGATCTGGGATTCAAGAATCTCAAACCACAGGTCTTGTGCCTTTATTTGTCTGCGGAACTTGCCTTCTTTTTCATATTTCTCGTACAGGCGCTCGAAGTCTTCACCCCAAACATCTGAAAGTCCGGGTGCTTCGTTCGGGCAGAACAATGACCACATTTCGTTGTTCTCCACGCGCTTCATGAACAAATCAGAAATCCACATTGCATAGAACAGGTCGCGGGCGCGCATCTCTTCTTTACCGTGGTTCTTTTTCAGCGCCAGGAAATCGAACACATCGGCATGCCATGGCTCAAGGTAGATCGCAAAGCTTCCTTTACGCTTGCCCCCGCCCTGGTCGACATACCGTGCGGTCATGTCGAAGTTACGGAGCATCGGCACGATACCGTTTGAGGTGCCGCCTGTTCCTTTAATGTACGAGCCCTTCGCGCGAACGTTATGGATGCTGAGCCCGATACCGCCAGCGGATTGTGAAATCTTAGCGCACTGCTTTAATGTATCGTAAATGCCATCAATGCTGTCGTCCTGCATGGTTAACAGGAAGCAAGAAGACAATTGAGGCTTAGGAGTTCCCGCATTGAACAACGTTGGCGTTGCATGCGTAAACCATTTATCCGATAACAGATTGTAGGTTTCAATCGCAGCAGCGATATCCTCTCCGTGAATACCAACGGCAACCCGCATGATCAGGTGCTGAGGACGCTCCACCACCTTGCCATCGATCTTCATTAAATAAGAACGTTCCAGGGTCCTGAATCCGAAGTAGTCGTACCCGAAGTCACGATCATACAGGATCGCCTCATCGAGCTCGGCCGCATTCTGGTGAATCACACGCCATGTTTCTTTCGAAAGCAAGGGGGCGTTCTGGCCGGTTTTAGGATCTACATACGTATACAACCTTTTCATTGTGCTGGAAAAAGACTTGCTCGTAACCTTGTGCAGATTCGAAATCGCGATACGGGCAGCCAGCTTTGCGTAATCCGGGTGTTTAGTGGTTAACGTAGCGGCAATTTCTGCGGCCAGGTTATCCAGTTCAATTGTGGTTACGCCATCGTACAAACCATTGATCACCTTCATGGCAACTTCAACCGCGCTTACGTATTTGGTATCCAAACCGTAGCAGAGTTTCTCGATGCGTGCAGTGATTTTGTCAAACTTTACGGACTCACGGTGTCCGTCTCTTTTAAGGACAAGCATTTGGTTGGGTTGTTTTTAAACAGTTTAAAAAATGTGGTGAAAAAGTGATTTGAATTTACTTAAAAATCTTCGTCAAGTGAAAATTTCTGACTCGATTCTTTTTCGGTACTGTTAAGTACACCGGCTTTTTGATACTCTGCAACGCGTTTCTCAAAGAAGTTGGTCTTGCCTTTCAGCGAAATCATATCCATGAAGTCGAACGGATTGGTCGCTCCATAGATTTTTTTGCCAATTAGCTCGTTCAGGAGGCGGTCTGCGACAAACTCGATGTACTGCCGCATAAGCTCTGCATTCATACCAATTAAGTTTACCGGCAGGGCATCCGTTACGAATTCCTTCTCGATCTCAACGGCATCTTTAATAACGTCAATCACGACCTGCTCGGGCAGCTTGTTCACCACATGCTTGGTATACAGGTGGCAGGCGAAGTCGCAGTGGAGGCCTTCGTCCCTGGAGATCAGCTCGTTGGAGAAGGTCAGACCGGGCATTAAACCACGTTTTTTCAGCCAGAAGATCGAACAAAACGATCCGGAGAAGAAAATTCCCTCCACGGCTGCAAAAGCGATCAGACGCTCGGCAAAATTTCCTTTATCGATCCAGCGGAGCGCCCACTCGGCTTTCTTTTTTACACAATCCATCGTTTCAATGGCGTGGAAAAGAGAATCCTTCTCTTTAGGGTCTTGAACGTAGGTATCTATTAATAACGAATAGGTCTCGGAGTGGATGTTCTCGATCGTGATCTGAAAGCCATAGAAGAACTTGGCCTCGGTGTACTGAACTTCCGAAATGAAGTGCTCGGCCAGGTTCTCGTTTACGATACCATCGCTGGCTGCAAAAAAGGCAAGAACATGCTTGATGAAGTGACGCTCGCCATCATTCATGGCTTCCCAGTCTTTTCCGTCCTGGCTCAGGTCGATTTCTTCGGCTGTCCAGAAGCTGGCCTCGGCTTGTTTATAGAATTTCCAGATCTCGTGCTGGCGGATGGGGAAGAGGACGAACCGGTCTTTGTTTTCCTTTAGAATTGGTTCCTCCTGAAGATTATTGCTCATCTCCTTCAATGGGTTTAGGGTTGTATAAAAAAGAAAGCGCTTTCCGGATGACGAATCGCGAAAGTCACCTTCAAAAATGTCGTTAAAAGTTGCTTAGCTCTCCCGAAGAAAAGATTACCTGTTCGAATCTTCGTGAGTGTACAAATATGAGAGAGGATGAGATTAAATCAAAGGGCTTGACTTTGTCAAAAGTTGCGTTTCTAAAGTGATTTTGCAGTTTTTATTATTGATAAGTAATTGTGAAAGAGGGGCTTATTTTCCGGTTGGGAATGCTGGACTTTCAGTAAAAGCAGGGGTAAAAAAAAATAAATATTTTATCCACATTTCGATTCCGGCCAGATTAGGGGGTTGTTTCCCGAAATACTGAACCTGGAATTGAGATTTTTTAATTTTTCTGCTACCTTTGCAGTCCAATTTTTGGAAAAACTATGTACGCAATTGTAAACATTGCCGGCAAGCAGTTCAAAGTGGCTAAAGATCAATATATCTATGCCCCTAAGATGTCAGGAGAGGTGGGAGACGTGGTTAAATTCGACCAGATCCTGCTTACAGACATCGGAGGCACAGTAACTATTGGCGCCCCTACTGTTGCAGGCGCACTGGTATCCGGGAAGATATTAGAGCACGTAAAAGGTAACAAGGTGATCATCTTCAAAAAGAAGAGACGCAAAGGCTACGCTGTTAAAAACGGGCACCGCCAGCAGTTCACCAAGGTTCAGATCGACAGCATCGGGTAATTTTTTAATCACGACAAAAAAGACATTCGACCATGGCACACAAAAAAGGTGAAGGTAAAGTAAAGAACGGCCGCGAATCGGAAAGCAAACGGTTAGGCGTTAAGATATACGGAGGTCAGGCAGCGATCGCGGGGAACATCATTGTTCGTCAGCGCGGAACGAAGCACCACCCTGGCAAAAACGTTGGTATTGGAAAAGATCACACCCTTTTCGCACTGACTAACGGAGTGGTAACATTCAAAAAAGGTAAGAACGATAAGTCATTCGTGTCTATCGTTCCGGCAGAAGCTCAGGCTTAATCCTTAGATAAGAATTATACGGAGGCCCCTGTTCGAAAGAGCGGGGGCTTTTTGTTTTGCACCTTCTCGGCCTCGTAGCAAAATGATCTCCTGATCATTCACCTTGCCAGTCAATCTTTTTACAAATACTTTTGCCACGTTTAAAATTCGATGAAGGGAATTCTCATTGTCTGTGGCCGCTTTTGCTGCTGGTTTCATTGATGCTGTAGTAGGTGGAGGTGAACGCGTTTTGCGCTGTTGAAAGCAATGCGTTTATCCGGGTGTTTTTTTTGGTTGTTGTATGCGGGACGATTCTTCGTTTCGCGTATGATGTGTTCTGGAAATAAAAAAAACACCGCGTTTAACGGTGTTCGTTTGTGCGTTAATAACGATTAATTTATTGAATCATTCTCAACAACGTGCTCAATCGGTTTTTCAGATTTCTCCGGTCAACAATAAAATCCAGGAAACCGTGATCGAGCACAAACTCGGCACTCTGAAATCCTTTTGGAAGATCTTTCCCAATCGTTTCACGAATAACACGGGGACCGGCAAAACCAATCAATGCGCTTGGCTCGGCAATGTTGAAATCACCCAGCATGGCATAAGAAGCGGTTACACCGCCCGTTGTTGGATCGGTTAACAACGAGATGTACGGAACCTTCGCCTGGTCAAGCTGTGCGATCTTCGCAGAAGTTTTTGCCATCTGCATGAGCGAAAGACCAGCCTCCATCATACGTGCACCGCCTGAACGGGAAATCATTAGGCAGGGAATTTTATTTTTTAAGCTGTGATCCATCGCCCGGGCGATCTTTTCGCCCACAACAGATCCCATTGAACCGCCAATGAAACTAAAATCCATGCAGGCGATGGTAATATCCAGTCCGTTCATCTTACCGTACGCGGTACGAACGGCATCTTTCAATCCAACCTTAGCTTGAGTTTCCTTAATTCTTTTAGGGTACGGCTTGGTGTCTTTGAATTTCAGCGGATCGGCTGATTCCATGTTGGCATCAAGCTCGGTGAACTCATTGTTGTCGAAAAGAATTTCAAAATACTCTTCCGACCCGATTCGTACGTGATAATCCTCTTCGGGTACAACGTAGGCATTGTTCTTCAGCTCGCGCGTATGAACAATTTTTCCCGCAGGCGATTTAAACCAAAGGCCATCGGGCACTTCGCGTTTCGACTCTGTGGGGGTAAGAATTCCTTTATCTGTTCTGTTAAACCAAGACATAACAATTCAAAATTTAAAATTCCGAACCTGCCTGATGACAGGCAAAAATTTATTCACTGCTTACGCGAGTGTAATTGAATTATCCAGGTACACATCCTGAATGGCGTTCATAATCTCAACGCCTTCTTTCATCGGGCGCTGGAATGCCTTACGGCCGGAGATCAAGCCCATACCACCGGCACGTTTGTTAATCACGGCTGTGCGTACTGCATCGGCTAAGTCGTTCGCACCTTTTGATTCACCGCCTGAGTTGATCAAGCCCGCACGGCCCATGTAACAGTTCGCTACCTGGTAACGGCAAAGATCAATCGGGTGATCAGAAGTCAGGTCAGTATAAATTTTTTCATCCAGCTTACCGTAGCTGCTTCCGCCTGTGTTGAGCGCTTTGTAGCCACCGTTATTTTCCGCAAGCTTTTGTTTGATGATATCGGCCTGGATCGTCACACCAATGTGGTTAGCCTGACCGGTTAAGTCAGCCGATACGTGGTAATCAACGCCATCTTTTTTGAATGCGTTGTTACGGGTGTAGCACCAGAGAATGGTTGCCATACCTAATTTATGTGCGTGTTCAAATGCTTTTGATACTTCGATGATCTGGCGGCCTGAATTCTCAGAACCGAAATAGATGGTTGCGCCTACGGCAACGGCACCTAAGTTCCACGCATCCTGGATGGTACCGAACATGATCTCATCGGCCTTGTTCGGGTAGGTCAACAATTCATTGTGGTTGATTTTAACAATGAATGGAATTTTGTGCGCGTACTTTCTTGACATGATTCCCAATGCACCATACGTAGTGGCTACCGCGTTACAGCCGCTTTCAATGGCAAGCTTGATAATATTTTCAGGATCGAAATACAACGGGTTTTTCGCGAACGATGCTCCTGCGCTGTGCTCAATGCCCTGGTCGACCGGGAGAATTGACAAGTAACCGGTGTTCGCAAGGCGCCCTTTGCCAAACATTGCCTGAAGGCTCATTAATGTTTGCGTACTACGATTCGAGTTGATGAATACTCTGTCTACGAAATCTGGAGTAGGTGTGAAGAGCTGGTCTTTAGAAATGGTTTTGCTTTTGTGTTCGAGCAGGTAGCTGGCGTCTTTGCCTAAAATGTCGGTGATGTTTTTTGCCATGGCTTAATTTTAATGGGAAACAAAGTTAATCAGGATTTCCACGATTTCAGGATTTGCCGGGTGAAACCTGATAAATCCTGAAATCCTGATAAAAAACAAAAAAGCCATCCTTTTTCGGGGATGGCTTCACTATAATTCAGGTGATTATATTTTTTCTTTGATACGTGCAGATTTGCCGTGACGGCCTTTCAGGTAGTTCAGTTTTGCTCTGCGAACGCTTCCGCGTTTCATTACTTCAATTTTATCAATTGAGGGTGAGGAAGTTGGGAAAATTCTTTCCACGCCAACACCGTTTGAAACCTTGCGAACCGTGAATGTTTCACCGTTTGAGCTTGAGCCTCTGCGCTGGATTACAACGCCCTGGAACTGCTGAACGCGCTCCTTGTTACCTTCCTTAATTTTTACGTGAACGTTGATGGTATCACCTGCTTTGAAAGCCGGGAGTGCTTCGCGCACTTTTGCGTATTCCTGCTCAACGATTTTAATTAAATCTGCCATAAAACGAATGTTTTTCCGAAAACGGACTGCAAAGGTATTAAAAGAATTTAGAATTCGGAATGTCGAATGCAGAATTTTATGGAGAAACAGCTTTAAATCAGCCTTTTTTGAACAATTCTGGCCGTCTTTTCTGAGTTCTTTCCAAAGCCTGTTCATGGCGCCATTCCTCGATTTTAGCCTCATGCCCGGAAATCAGCACTTTTGGCACTTCCCAGCCTTTGTATTCAGCCGGTCGGGTGTAAACCGGGGGCGCTACCAAGCCATTCTGGAAGGAGTCGCTAAGCGCTGAAGTTTCGTCATTCAGAACCCCGGGTAAAAGCCGAATCACCGAATCAGCAATAACAGCCGCAGCCAGCTCGCCACCAGAAAGCACGTAATCGCCAATACTGATCTCACGGGTGATCAGATGTTCACGCACCCGCTCATCCACGCCTTTATAATGACCGCAGAGGAGGATGATATTTTGCGTCAGGCTCAGTTGGTTGGCAATAGATTGCGAGAACTGTTCACCATCCGGACTCATGTACATGACCTCATCGTATTTTCGCTGAGATTTCAGATCAGTAATGCATCGATCAATTGGTTCGATCATCATTACCATGCCGGCACCGCCTCCGTATGAATAGTCATCCACGGATTTGTGCTTATCGGTTGAATAGTTTCGTAGATCAATTACCTCAACCGTTACCAGACCTTTCGCGATAGCCCGTTTCAGGATGGAATCCGAAAACGGACTTTCTAAAAGTTTGGGAACGCAGGTAATGATGGAGATATGCATGCCGCAAATATCCCTAAAATCTGGCTTATTCTTCTTTTTGGAAAGATTAATGAATCATTTCGCCCCGGATTCATTAAATTCGTTTACAAAAATTAAAAATCCCAACCGATTATGAGGCGCTTCAATCTTGTATTCCTCTTCCTTTCAGGATGGTTTTTAACTGCGTGTGACACCGATTCTTGCGGCTGTGTAATTTATAATTTGGGTATTGAGGTTGCGATCCAAGATGCAGTAGGAAACGATCTTCTTAACCCCTCAACGGAGGGATATTTTACGGAGCAGGATATCGATATGTATTACGAAATTGACGGTAAGCTCAAGACACATGCATCGATGAGCTCAGGCCAACTGGATAATCCTGACGGCCTTACCATCTGGCCGGACGAAACCCGATATCTGTTGAGCATCAGCAGTAATCCCACAGCAGGAAAAAATGTGGTCACACTCATTAGGATTAAAGACCAGCCGGACATCAGGCTTGTGGCGCAGGTTAATGGTAAAAATGGAAGGCGAGTAGAAAAGGTATGGTACAAAGATCAATTGGTATGGTCTGTCGAAATGCAGACTGCCCCGCTGGTAACGGTAGTACTTGATTAGTTTATATATCCAAAAATCCTTCCGGAAGCGCTACACTTACCGTTTTCTTCGTCCGGTTTATACTCTTAATAAAGGGCCCGTTAACCGGGATCATTATTTCTTTCATTTTGTGTGAAAGCACGATAAACCGGCTTGGTCCCGCCTGTTCGATGGCTTGAACTGTACCCAACAGACCAAGCTCTTCATCAATCACTTCAAAATCTATAAGTTCCTCATTATAAAAATCACCGCGTGCGAGCTTCGGGCGACTTGCTTTCGGTAAGTAGATAGAAGCACCCTTTAGTGCAGCAGCACCTTCGGGTGTGCTCACATCCTCCAGTTTCACAAATGCTTTATCGTGACGAACGGAGATGGTCTCAATGAAATAGGGAACGAGTTGTGATTTCACTTCCAGAAAAATTGACTCAAGCGATTCCCAATCTGCAGGCGCATCAAGGTCAAGTGAAATAGTGACTTCACCTTTTAACCCGTGCGGGCGCATTACAAATCCGGCTTTATAGAGCTCGTCAAGTTTCATGGGTACAAATAAAAAATGCTCCTGTGTTCCAGGAGCATTTTGAGAAATTCATGGTCGAATTAAGCTTGTGTTTCGCCTTCCGCTGCAGGAGCTTCGCTCTCAACAGTTGGTGCTGCCTCTTCAGTAACAACAACTGCTTCAGCAACTTTCTGCTTTTTAAGAATCGCTTCTGCACGTGCTTCTTTAACTTTTGTCTCAGCCTCTTTACGAGCTTTAGCCTGAGCCGCTTTGCTTTGAGAAAGTGTGTCCTTCTTGTTCTGGATCTTAGAATCTTTTTCCTGTTTCCAGTCAGCAAGCTTCTTGTCAGCATCTTCCTGCTTGATCGCGCCTTTTGCAACGCCAATCGCGAGGTGTTTGCGGAACAAAATACCGCGGTATGAAAGCATAGCCTTCACTGTGTCGGTAGGTTGTGCCCCGTTCATTACCCACTGGAACGCTTTGTCTTCGTTCAGTTCGATAGTTGCGGGATTTGTCAAAGGATCGTAGGTACCGATCTTTTCAATAAAGCGACCATCACGTGGTGCTCTGGCGTCTGCTACGACTACATCGAATTTCGCCAATTTCTTGCGGCCTCTGCGGGCCAATCTGATTTTAACTGCCATTTTTGGTTAGTTTTTAAATGTTGGATCTCGTCCGGTTTTTTAAAAGTCTGCAAAGATACGGCAAATCTCCTGTTTAGCAATCAGATGAATCAGAAATAGCTAATAAAATGACTGTCAGATATATTTGCTTAAGCGATTACACAATTTTTTAATCTCAGAGCCCCCGGTTACATTTGGTTCCTTTTCAAAATAACCCATGGACAAGTTTTCATACATCTCCAATGCAGATGTTGGCTACCTCGACCAACTCTACCAGAATTACAAAAAAGACCCTAACTCCGTAGATGCCACCTGGCAGAAATTCTTTGAGGGCTACGATTTTTCGCAGCAGCAAGGCGGTACAAACGGACATGCCTCCGGAGCCGGAGATTCACTCTCTATTAAAGAGACTCAGGTTCGGAACCTGATTTTCCAGTACCGCTCGTTCGGTCACCTGAAATCAAAAACCAACCCGGTTCGCGAAAGACGCGATCATAATGTAAACCTCGATTATAAAAGTGTCGGCCTGACTGATGCTGATCTGGATACCGAGTTTGACGTAGCGGCCGAAATCGGCATGCAGCGGTCAACCCTTCGTAAGATCATTGATAAACTGGACAAGCTTTACCTCGGGCCGATCGGCTTTGAGTATAATTTTATCCGCAACGATGAGATCCGGGCCTGGCTGTACCAGAAAATTGAAAAGGAATACTACGCCTACGATCCGAACCTGGATGAGAAGAAGAGAATTCTCTCCAAGCTTAACGAAGCTGTGGTATTCGAAAACTTTCTTCACACTAAATTCTTAGGGCAGAAACGCTTTTCACTGGAAGGTGGAGAGAATACCATCCCGGCACTGGATGCGATCATCAACAAGTCGGCTGAGATGGATGTGAAAGAAGTTGTAATCGGGATGGCGCACCGCGGTCGTCTGAACGTACTCACCAACATTCTTGGAAAAACATACGAACAGATCTTTACCGAGTTTGAAGGAAATGTAAATCCGGATTTAACGATGGGCGATGGTGACGTGAAATATCACCTGGGATACTCGAGTCATATCAGTACGCCATCCGGAAAGAAAATTTATGTGAAGCTCACGCCTAATCCTTCACACCTGGAAGCTGTTGATCCATTGGTAATCGGATATACCCGCGGCCAGATCGATGATGAATATAAAGGAGACTTGAAAAAGGCAATGGCAATCCTTATCCATGGGGATGCCGCACTTGCTGGACAAGGCATTGTATACGAAGTTGTGCAGATGTCAGGCCTGCCTGGCTATACAACCGGAGGAACAATTCACTTTGTCATTAACAACCAGGTTGGGTTTACAACAGACTTTGATGATGCGCGTACAGCAATTTATTGTACGGATGTTTCGAAGATCGTTGATGCACCTGTGCTTCATGTAAACGGTGACGATGCTGAGGCAGTAACCTGGTGCGCAAATCTGGCCGTTGAATACCGTCAGAAATTTGGTAAGGATATTTTCATCGATATGTTGTGCTACCGCAGACATGGTCATAATGAAAGTGATGAACCGAAATTCACACAGCCAAAGCTCTATAACATTATCGCGAAGCACCCGAATCCACGGGAAGTGTATGTTAAAAAATTAGTGGAGAAAGGTGTTGATGGCG
>CAZIGG010000038.1:0-23447 GCA_964538575.1 uncultured Roseivirgaceae bacterium | reverse complement strand
ACAGAAACCACTTCAACAGGAAAGGAATTCAAAGAAGCTTTATCCGCTGGCTGGAGTGGTATTGTAAACTTCGCTATTGTGCTGGCGTATATCTGGCCTTTACTCGCATTAGGAATTGTTACCGGAATATTTTACTGGTTTAAGAAAGGAAGACCTCTTACACACGCTTAACTTCCTGAAGGGAATAATTTTCCTCGCCATAGAATAATTTTTTTATCTTAGAAAAAAAATATTCCTATGAAAACGGGTGATTTCTTTCGTCTTGTGCTAAAATTATTCGGACTTTATTCACTTGTAATTTCATTATTCAGCATTCTTCCTAATACTGTTTCTTATATTTTTGTTTCCCATGAAGGAAATGTTGACTGGATGCCTTACGCCTGGTTGGTAATTGTTATCGTATTGCTCATTACCCTTTTCTTTTTCCTAACCTTTCGGCCTGATTTTCTCATTGCAAAATTGAAGCTTGACAAAGGATTTGATTCAGATACTATCAACTTTCAAAATTTGAACGCAAAAATCATTCTTAATGTGGGCATTATTCTCATCGGAGGACTGATTTTTCTTCAAAGCCTGCCCTCCTTTTTAAGCAGTGCGTTTTACGCAATAAAAAGTACTGTAGCCACATCGGAGGAAATCAGAATAGAGTCGAGTTTAAATAATCATGACTATATCAGATTGATTGCAAACCTTCTGAACATCATAATAGGTTACTTATTGCTTTCAAATTATCAGTTCATCAGCGGGTTTCTTTTGCCAAAAAGGGATGATGAAAATGAACCCGGAGGCTAAGGAAAAGTGAAGTTTCCGTTTATGGAATTGAGGCAGGTTTTGCATCTCACAGGCATCACCAGCCTGAAAAAGCCATGAAAAGCTCATTTTCGCTCATCATTCCAAAGCCCGGCATCGCCCGGTGGGGGAATTTTAATCATACCACTCTGGTTAAAGCTGAATTATTCAGAGCTAAAACAAATAATAAGGCCACAGCCAAAACCATTGAAGGGATTGTAAGGTCTTCACAGGATTTATCTGTCCTTCCCGGGATATCAGTGAAACTTAAAGGAACAAACCTGGAAGCACTAACGGATGTGAATGGATGGTTTTCAATGATCCTTGAGAAACCAACGGCCAACGATATTTTAGTTTTCACATCTAGCGGATTCGATACGTTGCACATTTCAGCCAATGAAGACTTTCTGCATGTTAACCTGAAGCTGGCTGAACAGAAAAAAGAATCGATAAAGAAACGCTGGACGGTTAGAAATCTCTTCTCATTTTAACGCGGAAGTTAAATCTCGTCTGTATCCCTTCGTCTTTTTAACAGGCCAATTCCGGAAACAAAAAAGATAAACCCGGGAATGGCCATCACCCACGGACTCACGCTTACCCGGTTAGTCCGAAAGTCCCCAACACTCCGATGATTACTCCGGCAATGCCAAGCACAACCAGGATAAGGATCATACTTTTATCATCACCAGCTTTATTACTCAAGCGACTTCTTCAACTCTTCAAGTTTCTTTTGTAGGTCAGCTTTAGCAACAGCAATTTTAGTGTCAATCTTCTTCGTAGTGCCTTTTACGGGTATTTCGGTCATTCTATCAAGGGCAGCAGTATAGTATGAAGTCCACACTTCCAGAATATGTTGCTCATCACTGAGTTTCGCGCCCTTGCCAACAGCTTCTTTGCCAAGTACAGTTTCAATGTTCAATCTGTCCAACGCATTCTTTTGAATTTCGTCTACTAAAGTGATCGTTGCGATCTCATCTCCAGACGCAAGTATGCAGGCCGTTGCCAATGCGCTTACACCCACATTTTTCATTTCTTCAGATGAAGTCATTTCAAGGCGATCGCCATCGGTATGATAATACACATCGGTAAAGTGCCACATCAGTAAACCGGGGATTTTTGCGTCCAGGAACGGAGTATGATCACTGCCGCCTTCAAACGGGTTCGTGTTTACAACCCAGCCATTGGACTTTGCCTGTTGTAAACATCTGTTGAGCAGCAGATCATTAAAGTAATGCGGAAACATCTGCGATTCTTTCAGCACGCTTCCGCCCCACTCACTGTGCTTTTCTTTTCCGCGTGTCCAGATGGCGGATGGGTCAGGCATCTTTTCAATTAAAAATGAGCCGCCTGTTTTGGAAACATCTTCTCCTACCATATCGAGGCTTAAGCCCCATTTAATACCTTCAGCCCGTTTCGCATCATCCTTGATGTACCGGTTGGTGGATACAATCTCATCTCCCCACAAAAAAGTAAGGGTCCGTTGCGGGGAAAATTTCCTCTGCTGAATAAGTCGTGCAGTTGTTCGTGCCATTTCAGCCAGTGTAGCCACCCCGGTAGCGTTATCATTCGCGCCTGGTTCCTGCACATGTGCGCTGAATACAAAACGTTCATCCGGCTTTACGCTTCCCCGTGCATTCGCAACGATCGTTAACTCTTCAGCGCGATAAATTTTTGTTTCAATTTTCACGTTCAGTTTCACCGGCCCATTCAACAACGCTGCCCTCAACCTTTCTTTAGCCTGATACGAAAGCATAAGGGCCCACTTCTGCGTTAAGGAATCGGCATAGGAGATGCTTTGAAACTGGATTGAGTTCACATTTTTTTCGGGCTGTGTGTATTCGGGTAATGCGTATGCCAAAACACCAACCGCACCTTTTGCGATAGCTTGTTTGTATAACTGAAACGCTCCCGCTTCAGCCATGATAATTTTCCCCGTAAGATCTTTCCCTTCGAAATCTTCTTTTTTGCCTTTGCCCAGATCAATTAATCCGGCTGTAACACCTTCTGCCGGAGTGCTGGCCGAATAGATTGCAATCATGTTCCGGTTAGCAGCAAATTGCAGCACAGGAATTGGTTCTCCTTCAATCGTCAGCGTTGCGTTAACAGGCTCCCACGTAGGACGTTTCATGTTGCGGGTTTCGATCCGGTAGGTTAACGGGCCATCGGCTTCTCCCCTGACTTCTTTTTTATATCCCGCATCCTTCAGAATTTTCTCCACATAATAAATGCTTTCGTCAAACCCCTTGTTGCCCGCTAATCGCCAGCGTTGTTCCACGAATGCGGTTGTGTTATGAGTATTATCGGCTGAAAATTCAGAACGTAAATCGGTATAGTATTTCTCAAATGCCTGTTGAGAAAATATTGTCAGGGATATGCTGAGCAGGAGCAGGACTAAAAAATATCGTTTCATAATTCAGGAAATGTGGCTCAAGGTAAGCTGAAAAATCCTAAAAGAAACAGTAATAAAAACCCCGCATCTGCCTGACGGTTTAGAAGAAACTTCCTGAGCTTTTTAGGCGCTACTTCGCAGTAGGATGTGTGCAAAGCATCTTTGAACAAGGTCTTTCTTACTTTTTTCAAATCGATAATTGTCCAGCCTTGTTTGCCCCAGGCATTTTGAACCGGGCTGATTCCTGTGTCGCCAGCGCTGAACACCGATTGATCAATCTCGTTCAGTTTCACCACAACCTTCTGATTTTTCACATCGAGCGTAGCGAATATTTTCTTCGCAACCCGAAATGAAGTTTTTTCAAAGTGAGGCATTTCAACCGCTTCCGGAAAAGCCAGGGCCCAGTTGCGAACTTCTTTTACAGTAACCATCCGCTAAAAGATAAATTTACTCCTCATAGAAATCCTGCAGCGACCCTGCATAAATATTATCCCAGCCATCGATGATGTCTTCATAATCATCATCGGGAATATTACTATGGCGTACTTCGAGTGAGGTTCCTTTTGAATCCGGGTGAAGCTTAAGGGTAACAATCGACTCTTCCGGATGATCACCAAAATACCATTGCTGAACGATCTTTTTCCCGGGATCAAACTCCAGGTTCTTTCCCACAATATTTCCGTCCCATAACGAAAACTCGGTTCCGGGTTCAGGCTTCATTTCGGCCTTTGCGCCTGTCCATAGCATGATGGTAGGTTCCAGGGTTAGCGCCAGGTAAACCTCCTCAGGCGGTGCCGGAATGATGTAATATTTTTTAAAGTCTTTCATATGCGTGCGCGCAATATTTGCAACAGGATGCAGTCACCGCTACAGCACATTGTTTAACTGTTCCTTAATTTTCTCAAGTTCTTCTTTCATGGCCACTACATATTTCTGAATTTCAGCATCGTTGGCTTTTGAGCCGATGGTGTTGATTTCACGGCCAATTTCCTGGGAAAGGAATGCAAGCTTTTTTCCGCTGGATTGTTTTTCGTCCAGTATCTGGATAAAATAATCAAGGTGCGTTCTTAAGCGGACACGTTCTTCGTGGATGTCGAGCTTTTCGATGTAAAAAATAATTTCCTGCTCAAGCCTGTTCTTGTCGTAGCCTTCATCGCCCAGGAAAGCAGAAATGTTTCCTTTTATGCGTTCCCGGATTTTGCCGACCCGTTTCGGATCAAGCTCTTCAACTTTTTTGAGCGCGTCATAAATGGTATTGCAGTATTCTTTAAGTTTCAGGGCAAGCGATTTGCCTTCTGCCTTCCGGAAGTCATCGCAGTGATCGATTGCCTGCTGCAATACAGCCGCAATTTTGCTCCAGTCTTCTTCAATTGTTTCCGTTTCCAGCCGCGTTTGAATAACATCCGGTGAGTTCAAGGCCAGCTCAAATATATTATGCGCAAGCGTTTTTGATGAAGCTTCAAGCTTTTTAAGGTTTTCCAGGTATGTCAGGAAAAGTTTTTCATTGTAAACCTGTTTTACTTCTTCCTGTCCGTAGCGCTGCCATTCGATGGAGATGGATATTTTGCCGCGCTCCAGCTTGTCGCTCACCAGGTTTCTAAGATCAAGTTCCTTTTCCGAAAACTGTTTTGGGAATTTCAATCCAAGATCCAGGAATTTGGAATTCAGGCTTTTCACTTCAGCGCTGATGCGGAGCGTGCCGTCATCGTGCCGGGCCTGGCCAAAGCCTGTCATTGATTTAATCATAAAGGAGATTTAATGCCCGAAATTACAACCTTTATCAGAAATCAAAGCCCAGCGTAACAAACCAACTGGCATTGCCGACTTCATAATTCTTTACGGGCCATGCAACATCCACTTTCACATAATATCCCAACATGGTAGATCGCATCCCCACACCATAACTGTAAAGCCACGGGTTAAGGTAGTTTTTCAGGTTAACCTCGAATTTACCGCTTTTAATTTGGTCGTAATTTGCACTGCCGCCTTCCGAAAAAGGAGATTGACCGGACCAACTTGTTCCAATGTCATAGAATCCGACAAACTGCAGGTGGCGTAAAAAGGTCGATGAGATAGGAGTATTCGTAAGTACCTGCACGATGGGAACCCGCAATTCAACACTCATCATCATTACGTTGTTTCCAAATAAAGTAGCATAATCAAATCCTCTCAGGTTGGTGGCAAACTCCGCGAAAAGAATGTTTTCATTCAGGGTATCTATGCCGAGCGGATTTTTCTCTCCTGTGGATGTTGTGCCGGAATACTTGCTTTCATTAAAGAGCCAGTTATCCATGCCTCCCAGCAAATACTGCTTGGGTGACCGTCCGTAAAATGATCCGCCAAATCCGCGAACCGCTAACGTTATTGTCTTATAAATTTTTTGATAGTGCCGGATGTCCGCGGAAACCTGGCTGAAGCTGTTGTCCGCATTATTCAATCCCTGATAATGGGTATACGTAAGTTTAGCACGGGTTCCCTCCTGAACATTCATGCCGGTTGTAACCGAGTTATCATAGACAAACTCAGATTTAAAACCTGCATAAAAATTAGTAAGCGGTTCGGGCGAAACTTCCTTTTTGCTGGTTGATTCTTTGCCAAGATATGCAGAACGCGTAAAGGCCCCAAAAGGCTTTGCGCTTATCCGGATGCGTTCGCTGATGGGTAAAGAGGCTCCGAACTCAAGTTTATTGAGCGAATATTTATATACGAGGTCGTTGACAAATGTTTCTTTACGGATGCCCTTCCTGTCGAAGCGGGTGCTGAAGTCAAGCATCTTGGGAAGATACTGAGCCTCGGCAAAGAAATCTCCATTTCTAAGATCAAATGAGGTCATGAATCCGCCCGTGAAGCGGTAATTTTCGAGCATATCATTCATTTGCTGACTGACGGAAAGTCCGGGGCCGCGGATGGGATCAATCACAAGCGCAGTAATCAGGTTGTCGGCACTAAACCTTGATTCATACGGAAACGGGCCCTTAATTTTTGCCTTATCGCGCGCTTTCATGTACCGGTTCAGGAATGATTCAGCAGCGGGTTGCGCCTGTTTTACAGCCTCATCTTCAAAAACATAGTTATCGGTATTGACCGTTGCAGGCGGCTGCTTTGCTTTTATTGTATCTGCTTTTATGTTAGCGCTGTCAGGTATGGCAACAGAATCGCGTTTAACGTTCAGGCTATCGGGTGAACGCTTCAGGCTGTCTGTCTGAGACTCTTTTAACCGGGCATTGATAAGATCTTTCATGCTCATGGTTTTGGTCTCCTGCTGCTGCCGTCTTTCCCGGATGATTCTGGATTGCTGCAATTCTTTTCTTCGGGTAGCCGGGGTGAAAATCTGGCGATTGAAGTTGAATCCTTTACTGATGTGTATCTCATCCTCCATTTTCCGGTTCGTTACCATGGCAAGTATGCCGTGCGGGATGTTAACGTCATACTCCTTAATACCGGATGAAAAGTTTGTAACCTGGGTGTATATACCGGTCGATCGGTCAAACTTAAAAAGGTTCACAATGCCCCGCTGATCGCTCAGGTAATAAAAAACATTTGCATTGAGCGCAATGGGAGCAAAATCTTTGCTGAGTGTATTGGTGACGCGCTGTACTTTTGTTTTTGTCGTATCCAGGTCAAAGACGAATAAGTTGTAATTATCCGTCAGGCCGGATAAGGGAACTTTTGTTTTCGCATTCAGCGAATCCGTTGTGCGGTTTGAAGTGAACACAATTTTATTGGTATTCGGAATAAAGCTTGGGTCAAGATCATCGTATATGTCGTTCGTTAACCGTCTTATCCGGTCGCGTCTTGAACTAATCAGGTACAGATCATTCCTGCCTTCATAATCCGCGCTCAGAACAGCCAGTCTTCCATTGCTGGAGAAACTTATGCTTCGCACATTATTAAATCGTTCAAGGTCGCGCGGCAGCTTGGTGCGGGTATTCATGTCGTAAAGCCAAAAGGTATATTCTCCGTTGCGCACAGCTATCACGCCCAGCGTGCTCGCATCCGACCAGCCAATGATGGGCAGCCGGTAGTCAACTTCCTGGCTAATAACTTTACTGCCATGGGTGATGATGGTGGTTTCTTTACCGGATTCAAGTGAGCGCACTTTAACAATATACCGGCCCCGGTCATTTTCCGCATACGCAACGTATTTGCCATCCGGGCTTACTTTGAGTGTTGTAAATTGTGTTGTGCTGTTATGCCTCAGCCTGACTTTCGTTGAGTCAGGATGATTGATGTATGATTTGCTTACCTGTTCCTGCATTTCTGAGTAGTATTGCTGCCACTCTTTAATAACTTGCTTATAGTTGATCCCCAGCGTTATTAGCACGCTTTGTTCTTCCTTCCGGGTAATGCGGGTGTAGTTGAGAATATTCGAAATGCTGCTCTTTCCATATTTCTCAGCAATAAAATTCCAAAACGATTGACCTACTAAAGTCGCTTCCCTGCCGGTAAGCCTGTATATCTTATTAATGCGTTTGTTGCGGATAACTTCACGGATATAATCATCCATTTCCGCTGTCCATCCTTTGGCAACATATTCAGAGGCTCCTTTTACAAACCAGTCCGACAGGTTCATTAAAAGTGCGCTCTGAAAAATCTCTTTCAGGTTTCCGCCATACATCATCTCGTTTACCATGAGCTCGGAAACCTTAAACAGCAGTTCACGCTTAAACTCCTGCGCGGTGCCGAGGTAGGATACTTCAATGTAGGGTTTAACAAATTCGATCTCCCCGTTAATGGTGTATTCCGTCCGGTTCAGGCCCACATTGCTTTGGCGCTGATCCGCCAGGGAGTTATAAAGAAAGATGCGTGTCTTATAATACGGTGCGTATCCGATAAGATCGGTTATCCGGTCAAATTCCGATTCCAGGTATTGAAGGGCTTCTGTTGCAACCGCTCTCCGGCCATCGTAATAATAAACGTCAAAATTCTCACCGCTCAGGTACAGCCAATCAAACGAACGGTACTGAATCCGGTTTTTACCATATACTTCATTGGCCCGCTGGGCAAATGCTTCAGGAACGAAGTAGAATAAAATAAGGGCAAATACTAAGAAGCGCGCAATAACTCTCATCTCGGGAAATTTCCACCATAATTATAGTGTTTATAACGCTCAATATCCACCTCTTTGTTTATCGGGGCTTTATTTTCGAGCCATGCGGTCAAAACCCCCGAAAAATAGGGCGCCTGGCTTACACCTTTTGTTCCAAGGCCATTGAAAATCACCGCTTCCGGATGGTTGGGATGAGGGCCAAGAATAGGCTTGCGATCAGGGGTAGTGGGCCGTATCCCCCACGATTGGTTAATAATTTTATATGGGAAGGACACCAGCTCGTCAAGCTTTTCGGTCAGTTCAAGGCGGGCACGATCGGTAACGGATGGCGCCAGGTCATTGGCCTGATAGGTAGCGCCAACTTTCCAGATACCCGGCACCACGTAAACACCTCGATTATAAATAGACGATATGATATGATCGGTTTGTATGGATAACGTTTCGCCCTTTAATGGTCTTATCGGAAGCCACGAAAATAATTTTCCGGAAAGGGACTGGATACCCTGGCAAAAAATGATTTTGTCAGCCCGAAAGTCTGCGTATTCAACACCAGACAGTGTAAACGTCAGGACACTTTCATCAAAGGTTTCATCCATTAGCGTGGCTTGTTGAATGATCACGTTTCTAATAGCCCGTGTAAATTTTATGGTATCCAGGTATCCGCATTGTTTAAGGCTAAGTCCGCCATATTCATTCTTTACCTGTGCCGGGTTTACGGGGGTTATGTGAACCGCATCAATGTATTCCGCCAGCTCAGCATTGGTGCTTTTTCCCATCCATTCATTTTGTTCTTCCACTGAAATAAACGGCCGGTACAACGGCATCGGGTAAAAAAACCGCTCACCCGTAAACCGTTCGGCCTCGCGATAGAATTCATGAAGATACGGGAACAACACATCAGCTTTCCAGGTTTTGGTCAGGAGGCGGCCGGTAATCGGGTTGAACAGGCCCGCAGCTACCTGCGTAGCCGAATGTTCATCATACCGATCAACAACCAGAATACGCTTTCCCTGCTTAAGCAATTGCAACACAAGACAGGAGCCTGCAAGGCCCTGCCCGATAATGATATAATCGTACGGATCGGATGAACTCAAGTAGCAGCTTTAAAAAACAAAAATCCAACTTATTTTTGAATTCTTAACTTGTGACATGCTTCAGGTAAAAAAATTCACCTTTAACCCTTTTGCCGAAAATACTTTCGTGCTCTTTGACGAAACGAAAGAATGTGCTGTTATTGACCCCGGCTGCTATGAAAAAGCAGAACAACAGGAGCTGGCTGACTTCATAGAAACAAACAATCTTGTTGTCAAGAAACTGATTAATACACATTGCCATATTGACCATGTTCTGGGTAATGCATTTGTTAAACGAAAATTCAACGTTCAGCTTTATATTCATCCCATAGAAGAACCTTTGTTGCGGGCCGTTAGCAGTTACGCATCCAATTATGGTTTTTATCAATATGAAGATTCAACACCCGATGCTTTTTTAAAGGAAAGTGACTTTGTTGAATTCGGAAATCAAAAATTAAAAACACTTTTTGTCCCTGGGCACAGTCCCGGTCATATTGCCCTATATGATGCAGCCAGCAAAAGCTTGCTGGGCGGAGATGTGCTTTTTGAAAACAGCATCGGCCGGTCCGATCTTCCGGGCGGTAACTTCAATACGCTCATCAGCAGCATTCAGGAAAAATTTTTCACCCTGCCAGATGATGTTACCGTATATTGCGGGCACGGAGAAGAGACCAGCATCGGATTTGAAAAGCGAACGAATCCGTTTTGCGCCCTAACAAAATAGAAAATGATCACACGCCACATCCCGAATTTCCTAACCTGCTGTAATTTATTATGCGGCTGCATCGGTGTGGTGTTTGTGGTGAACGGGAATCTTACTTCAGCAGCTTACTTTGTATGGATCGCCTGTGTGTTTGATTTCCTTGACGGCTTCGCGGCCCGGATGCTCAACGTAAGTTCGCCCATTGGCAAAGAACTTGACTCATTAGCCGACATGGTAAGTTTTGGCCTTCTGCCCGCTATGGTAATGTACAGGATGTTGCTCGAATCAAACGGCCACGAATACCTTCCTTATTTCGCTTTCTCGATTGCCATTTTCTCTGCACTTCGTCTCGCAATTTTTAATATAGATGAAACACAACACGATTCCTTTAAAGGATTGCCTACACCCGCCAACGCACTCTTCATAACTGCACTCCCGCTTCTTACGGGCAACATTGCGATTGCGCTTTTTGAAGCCTGGATATTATGCGTCATCGTTGCGGTTTCTTCTTACCTGCTTGTTTCAGGGATACCGCTCTTTGCGCTTAAGTTTAAAAGCTTTGCCTGGAAGGAAAATAAAATCCGGTTTACTTTTCTCATCCTTTCCGTATTACTGCTCGCAGCACTGAAGATCGCGGCCATACCGGTAATCATACTATTATACATTGCCCTGTCGTTAGGGGTTCAGGCTGTTTCAAAATAGGCGTATTTTTGCCTTTCTAATTTTAGCTGGACCTTGAAAAACGCTCCGGAAAGACACTTTTTCTCATTTTTTCTCCTTGGGCTGATAGGGGTTGGCATCGCTATAACCCCGCTGCAGGCACAATCGGTGCTGGCAACCGGCTCATGGTATAAGGTTGCGGTTGAGAAGAACGGGGTCTATAAGATCTCCAACAAAACGTTTAAGAAAATGGGATTCGATCCCTCAAAGACCGATCCGCGCAAGATCAGGATATATGGCAATGCGGGCGGCATGCTGCCGCAACCCAATCAGGCTCCGCGACCGGAAGATCTCGTGGAGAACGCAATCTTTATTTCCGGTGAAGCGGATGGCAAGTTTAATTCAGAAGACTACATTCTTTTCTATGGCCAGGGCGCTGACAACTATTTCTTTAAGCAGAGCAAAGGCATCATTGCGTATGAGAAAAATTTGTATGCCGATAAAAACTATTACTTCATAACCGTTTCCGAAACCAATGGAAAACGAATCACCACCGATACTGAAATACCAGATGCTTTGCCTGTTGTTAGTTCCTTCGAAAACTTTTCTTACCACGAACTGGATCAATACTCTGAACTCAAGTCGGGCCGTGAATGGTTTGGCGAACGCTTTGACCTGACTACTGAACTGACGCTGGAAGCAGCCCTGAGTGATGTAGTGCCCGGCTCAACGCTGAAATTTGTTTCAGGTGTAATGGCAAAAGCTTTTTCAGCAACGTCCTTTAAGGTTTCCCTGAATGATCAGCCAATTTTAACACAAAATCTCCCGGCAATTCCAAACGACCGGTACACGGTTAAAGGTCAAATGCGGAATGACACAATCAACGTAAGTGCAGATGCCGTGTCCGCGTCAGGTAAAGCAACTCAAAAAATTAAATACACCTACGTAAAGGCACCTTCCGGTTCTTCCGCGGGTTTCTTAAATTTCTATCTGCTCCAGGCGAAGCAAAGGCTTGCCTTTAGTCAGAGCCAGGTGATCTTCAGGTCAACCGAAAGCCTTGAGAACCCGGCATCCCGGTTTGAAATTGAACGCTCCGAATCTTCCGTAAAAGTCTGGGATATCAGTAATCCGTATGAACCCATTATGAAGCCTGCTTCATTTACGTCCGGTAAAACATCGTTTACCTCAATTACAAGTGTTCTAAAAGAGTTTATTGCTTTTAAGGCTGATGTTCCGACTCCGGAACTTATCGAATCCGTGAGCAACCAAAATCTGCATGGAATACCAACACCACGACTGGTTATTATTGCGCATCCTGATTTTAGACAGCAGGCCGAACGACTGGCTGCGTATCGAAATACGAAGAACATATCCACAACTGTTGTAACAACCGGGCAGATCTATCATGAGTTTTCAAGCGGGCGGCAGGACGTAACCGCTATTCGGGATTTTGTTAAATCACTTTACGATAAAAGCCCCGGAACATTAAAAAGTGTTTTACTTGTGGGTAAAGGATCGTACGACTACAAAAAAAGGGTTATTGATAATATAAATTATTTGCCCACGTATGAGTCGCGAAATTCACTGCACCCGGTAAATACGTATTCTTCGGACGATTATTTTGGCTTCCTGGAAAATCATGAAGGCCAGTGGAGTGAAGATCCTGCCGTGAATCATACCCTGGATGTTTCCGTAGGACGATTTCCCGTGAAAAGCGCTCAGGAAGCATCCGATGTAGTGGATAAAATCATCCGGTACGAATCAGCGCCTGATCTTCAGGGATACTGGCAGAAAGAATTAGTTTTTGTGGCAGACGATGGTGATTCAAACCTCCACCAGAATGATGCCGATAACCTTGCTGAGTCGATTAATGAAGACCATTCGGAGTTTGATGTTTCTAAAATCTACCTGGACCAGTTTCCGCAAATTTCAAGGCCCAGCGGTCAGGTATCGCCTGAAACGAACGAAGCAATTCTAAAAAGCATGTACAAGGGCGCCCTTATCATGAATTACACGGGCCATGGAGGCGAACGCCTGCTGGCGCAGGAAAAAATCTTTGACGATCTGATGATTGAAAAATTAGAGAATGATCGTTTGCCTGTCTGGGTAACGGCAACCTGCGAATTCGGGAGGACGGATGATCCGCTTGTAGTTTCAGGTGCGGAACTTTGCCTGCTTCGTAAGCATGGCGGTGCCATTGCACTCGTATCAACCGGAAGACCGGTAGAAGCCAGTAAAAACTTTATCCTCAACCAGGCTTTTTACAATGCATTCTTCCAGCGCGAAAACAATAAGCCGCTGACGCTGGGCGAGATTTTCAGAAGAACCAAGAATAACAGCTTAAGTGGTGTATCGAACCGGAACTTTTCATTGATCGGAGATCCGGAATTACAATTGGCTTTACCTTCCCGCAAAATCAATGTCAATACGATCACTACGGAATCAGGATCATCAACACTAAAATCTTTATCGACCGTAATCGTAACCGGGGAAGTAACCGATGAAAACGGAATCGATGAAACTTTCAACGGTACGTTAGAAGCTGTTCTGTTCGATAAAGAAGTTTCGTTTCAAACACGGGGAGATGAAAATGCTCCGTTTAATTATACCCAATGGTATAACCGTATTTTCCGCGGAAAAGCCTCTGTTAAAAATGGTGCGTTTGAATTCCGGTTTGTTGTTCCGAAGAACATTGCTTACCAGGTAGCGGCAGGAAAGCTAAGCTTATACGCCCATGATTCAGCGCAGGATCTTACCGCTTCCGGATATTCAAAAAGTTTTGACATCGGGCTGAGCGAATCAAATCCTGAGCCCGACAATACTCCACCGGTTATATCCTTGTTTGTAGGGGATACAACTTTTGTTTCTGGCGGCATTGCCAATCCCAATACAACACTTGTTGCACGGCTCAGTGATAAACATGGAATTAATATTTCCGGATACGGAATTGGGAACAGCTTAACCGCCATCCTGGATGGTGAATCATTCACCCTGAATGATTTTTATATTGCCGATATAAATGACTATACCCGGGGCACGGTAACGTTTCCGTTAGAAAATTTAAAACCAGGCAGGCACACGCTAACCTTAAAAGCATGGGATACCTATAATAATCCTGCGCAGGCCACGATTGAATTTTTGGTTACCGAGACAGAAAACCTGGTCATTGAGAGTTTCGTAAATTATCCTAACCCTTTTCCTGCTTCCACAAAATTGTGGTTCACGCATAACCGCTCGGGCGATGACCTGGAGGGCACACTTGTTCTTTATGATGTTACCGGGCATATCCTCCACACGTACCAGTTCAGCGTCCCTTCCAGCAGTTATCAGGTTGATCTGCTTGAGCTTATACCGGGTGTTAATTTTGCCAAAAATCAATCGCGGGGACTATACTTTGCACGCCTTTCAGTTCGTTCTGTAACGAATGGCTCTAAAAATGAGCAGGTTACAAAACTTATTCTTTCGAATTAACTATCTTTGAACCCTTGAAAAAACACAAATGAAGTTCGTTTTAATCTTAGTTGGCCTTGTTTTTTGTGCGGAATTAGTGGTGGGACAAACAGTACTTGGGGCTGACGAAAGTTTCAGGCCGATTATTACAGCCGTTCCTTTTCTAACAATAACTCCGGATGCGCGTCATGCAGGCCTGGGGGATGCCGGGGTGGCCAGCTCACCGGATGCCAGCGCAACCTATTGGAATCCGGCCAAGCTTACCTTTTTTGAAAGTGCATATGGCGGATCATTTACATATACTCCGTGGCTTGGTAAGATCACCAACGATATGTGGATTGCATATTTAAACGGGTACTATAAAATTACCCGCGAACAAACGATCGGAGCCAGCATGAAATATTTTGACATGGGCGAATTTTTTGCTCGTAGTGCCGGTAATGATGATCTCGGCACCTTTAATCCGCGAGATTTCGCTTTTGATTTTACCTATTCGCGCCTGCTTACCGAGAACTTCAGCGTAGGATTAACCGGAAGGTATATTCACTCCAATCTCCTGGGAAATTATAACGGAACGGGTATTGAAGATACAAAGCCCGGCAACAGCGTGGCCGTTGATATTGGCGCCTATTATTTTACAGAATTAAGAGGTGCAAAAACAAACACGCTTTCCTTTGGTGCGGTGATCTCTAACATCGGGCCCAAGCTTTCAAATTCAAATGACGATAACCGGAGCCCGCTGCCTACAAACCTCAAGTTTGGCGCTGCCTACACCATTGATCTCGATCCGTTCAATTCATTCTCCTTCCTGCTTGATTTTAATAAGCTCCTGGTTCCGTCTCCACAGATGGAAGAGGTGAATGACTCTACAACGGTTATGGTGATCCCTAATAAATCTTTAATCAGCGGAATGTTTTCTTCTTTTTCAGATGCACCGGATGGTTTTTCCGAAGAAATTAAAGAGATCATTATTAATTTGGGGGTGGAGTATTGGTACAACCAGACTTTTTCGGGCCGGATAGGTTATTTTTCGGAAGCCCAGCTTAAAGGGAACCGGAAATACCTGACGTTTGGGTTAGGTTTTCGTAAAAACAAATTTGGGTTGGATATATCGTACATCGTACCCACCAACAAGCGCGAACATCCGCTGGCTGAGACCATCCGATTTGGCGTTCTCCTTAAAATGCCTTCGAAACTCAAGGAAGATACCGTTACCGACTAACATGATCGACAGAACCGTACAGCCCGCTTTCCGAAAAAGCAGCTCGTTCGATTTAATTCACCCGGAAACAATCACGTTAAAAAATAAGCTGCCTGTTACCGTAGTGCGCGGGGGTGAACAGGCCGTTGCAAAAATTGAATTTGTTTTCGGGGCCGGTAAGTGGTACGAAACACATCCCGGAGTTTCTTATTTCGCTTCCCATCAGATTCAAAAAGGAACTGAATCAAAAAACAGTTACCAGATATCTAATGAAACAGAACAGTTGGGTGTACACGTTGAAGTCAGCCCCGGCCATGATTTTTCAAGCATTGCGCTTTATGGTCTTACAAAAAATATCCAGGAAGTTTTCAACCTGACCCGGGAGATCATCACAACTCCTGTTTTTCCGGAACATGAGCTTGATCAGATGAAAGCGATTTATAATCAAACGCTGAAAATCAACCTCGAGAAAACAAGCTATCTCGCTTCCCTTGAGCTGCGAAAAAAACTTTTCGGCCCGGATCATCCCTATGGCCGGGACGCGGGGCTTTCTGACGTTTCTGAAATCCAGCGCAACTGGCTTATCGATTTTCATAAAGCAAGGTTTGGCAACTTCCGGATTATTTGTTCGGGTAAAATCACCGATACGTTGTTACACGCGCTTACCGATTGCTTCGAATCACTGCGCCTGAATGCTTCGCCTGAAAAAGAATTCAATGCAGCAGAAGTTGTTGTTTCATCCGGGTTCATGGAGAAAAAGGATAGCGTTCAATCTTCGCTTAGGCTTGGACGAAGCGCTGTTAACCGGATACATGCGGACTACCCCGCCCTGCTGTTACTGAATCATATTTTTGGCGGATACTTTGGCTCACGCCTCATGAAAAACATCCGGGAAGAAAAGGGGCTGACGTATGGCATCAATTCATCCGTTGCTGCATTGAAACATGCCAGTTACCTTACTATTGGAGCCGATGTAAATAAAGAAAACCGCGAGCTTGCCTTACAAGAGATAAAAAATGAAATGCATAAGCTTTGCGATAACCTGATTGCGAAAAGCGAGCTTGAGACCGCGCGTAATCATTTCATAGGTAGTCTCCAATCAGAGATCACAACTCCTTTTGCACACGCGGATAAGATCAAAAATCTTTTGTTGTTCTCGCTCCCTGCCGATTACTACCAGCAATTGATTCTTAAAGTCGATGCGTTATCTGCCCACGACCTGCTGGAAGCCGCAAACAAATACCTCAACCCTGAAACGTTCACCAGCGTAACAGTAGGCTGATTTATTGCCAAGGTGTCCTACACCTTTGAGGTGTAGGACACCTATCGCAGCAATTCTCTTGAAATGACCAGCTTCTGAATTTCGGTTGTGCCCTCGTAAATCTGGGTGATCTTGGCATCGCGCATGAGCCGTTCCACATGATACTCTTTTACATATCCATAGCCTCCATGAATCTGAACAGCTTCGGTCGTTACTTCCTGTGCAATTTGCGATGCAAACAGCTTGGCTTGCGCGGCCGCTTTTACAAAGTCTTTTTTCTGGTCTTTCAGCGATGCGGCCTGCCAAACTAACAAGCGCGCGGCATCAATTTTAGTAGCCATGTCGGCTAGCTTAAATTGAATGGCCTGGTGCTGCGAGAGTTCTTTATTAAAGGCCTTACGCTCTTTTGAATACTTCAACGCCAGTTCATACGCGCCTGCGGCAATGCCAAGCGCCTGCGAGGCAATGCCTATTCTTCCGCCATTAAGGGTTGTCATGGCAAAGGTGAACCCGAAACCTTCTTCACCAATGCGGTTTGCCTTGGGCACTTTCACATCGGTAAACATTAATGAGTGTGTATCCGATCCGCGGATACCCATCTTATCCTCTTTCTTGCCCACCACAAAGCCGGGCATTCCTTTTTCAATAATCAATGCGTTGATTCCCTTATGTCTTTTTTCCGCATCCGTTTGGGCGATCACGATATAAACACTTGCGCTATTGCCGTTGGTGATCCAGTTCTTGGTTCCGTTCAGCAAGTAATAATCGCCTTTATCTTCGGCTGTTGTCCGCTGGCTGGTGGCATCCGAGCCTGCTTCAGGTTCCGACAAACAGAATGCTCCGATAACTTCTCCGACAGCAAGCTTCTTCAGGTATTTTTCCTTCTGTTCTTCCGTACCGAATTTTTCCAATCCCCAGCAGACCAGTGAATTGTTTACCGACATGCAAACAGAAGCCGATGCATCGATCTTTGAAATCTCTTCCATGGCCAGCACATACGAGATCGAATCCATCCCTCCGCCATTGTATTTCGGGTCGACCATCATTCCCATAAACCCTAATGTGCCCATTTTTTTTACTTGCTCCGCAGGAAATTTCTGGTGGGTATCCCGCTCAATCACACCTGGCAGCAATTCGCTTTGTGCGAAATCACGGGCTGCCTGTTGTACGGCAAGCTGTTCTTCGGTGAGCTGAAAATTCATTTGGAGTGAGGTTTAAGATCTGTCAATTCAGGCTGAAAATTAAAAAATTTAAGCGGAGTAAATAAAAAGCCCGGGTTTTATCTCCGGGCTTAAATTCTTAAATTTTGGATTGGTTAGTCTCTTCTTCCAAGGAAAAGCATCACGTAATACAACAGCATGGTGATTGCGCCAATAGCTGCTACCACATAGGTCATAGCCGCCCATTTGAGCGCATCCTTTGCCATGTCATGTTCCTGGCGGGTTACAATGCCCCGGTTGTCAATCCAGGCAAGCGCGCGCTTGCTGGCATCAAATTCTACCGGAAGTGTAATGAGCGCAAACAATGCGAATACACCGTAACAGGCAATAATAATTAACAAGGCCAAATTGATTGGCAACAAACCTCCCAGTGCAAACGATCCGAAGAACATCGCCAGGAATACAAAGTTGATCACCTTACCGCTGATATTCTGAATAGGCACCATCGCTGAGCGCAGTTCAAGCATGCTGTAAGCCTTTGCGTGCTGTACTGCGTGACCGCATTCGTGCGCGGCAACAGCAGTAGCGGCTGCATTGCGGCCATGATAAACCGCCTCACTCAGGTTTACCGTTTTCTTGACAGGATTATAATGATCACTCAACTGACCCTCCACGGAAATAACCTGCACATCGCTCAGGCCATGATCCGCCAGCATCAGGCGGGCAACCTCGGCACCTGTTAAATTTTTAGTAAGGTGTATTTCAGAATACCTTTTGAATTTGTTTTTCAGGGTTGAACTGACGATCCAGCCCACCAGCATGAAAAAACCAGTAATAATTAATGCACCAAAACCCATAGTCTTATAATTAATTTTCAATCAAATATGCAAGGTTCGATCCAATTTCGAAAAACTGACAAAACGGCAAGCCTAATTCTTAAACGGATTTACAGGGCAAAAAGCTACAAACCGGCTTTTTTCTTTTTTATGATCCAGGATGTTACAATCAGGGCGATTGCCCCGGCAACAATCATAATCAGCGTTTGCCAGGCATGAAAAACAAACGTGAACGCCACGGCATCCGTCTGCGGGATAGCATATAAAAAAACGAGGCCGGCCGGAACAAGTGTATGATATGACCCTGCGCCTCCCGGAAGCGGAGCCGCCATGGCAATCGCGCCTATTGCAAAGAGGGATAATACTGCGGTGATGCCCAGTACGCTCGTTTCCTTAAAGGCCATTACTACACAATAGCTCATCAGAAAATATAAACCCCAGATCGCTGCCGAATAGAAAATGAATAAGGATTTGCGCTCAAGCCTGAACACGGCAGCTAACCCTTGTTTAAAACCATCGAACGTTCTTTTGAGAAAGGATCCCAGCTTTTGGTTTCTTTTGGAGTACCCGTACAAGACAAAAACTCCCAATACGATGATCAGCAAAGCAGCGCCAACAATAGCCAGTTTGCCCGGAAGTCCGGAAGCCTGTACCGGAAGTGTGGAGATAAATGCGAACAGTTTTTCGGATTCAACTGCGAACGACAGCGCGATCAGGATCATCAGGCACAGCAAATCAACAATCCGTTCAACCACAACTGTTCCAAATGACGTTTCCACCGGGCTTCCGTTAAGCTTATATAAGTTGTAACACCGTGAAACTTCTCCGCCTCGCGGAATAACAAGGTTAACGAGATAGCCAATCATCAGCGAAAGAAAGCTGTGATAGAATGTTACTTTATGGCCGGTAGGTTCCATCAGCATGCGCCAGCGTTCTGCGCGGATTACCTGACCGAGCATGAAAATCCCGGCCATCAATAAGAGCCAGGCTTTGTCTGCGGCCTGCCAGGTGTGATATAAATACTGCCATTTGTTTTCACCTTCCTTAACATGCAGGCCGCTTAACGAGAACCAGATAAGCAGTGCTGTAAGTCCAAAGATGAACAGGTATTGAAGAACTGTTTTTAATGCGGATGGCACGCCTTACGTTAGTTTATTATCCGGTGAAGGGAAGATGATGGATGGCTTGAATTTTTTTGCTTCTTCAAATTCCATCGAAGCGTATGAAAAAACAATGACAATATCGCCCACCTGGGCCCTGCGTGCCGCGGGACCGTTCAGCGTAACTACGCCCGAACCTCTTTCGCCTTTAATAATATACGTTTCCAGCCGTTCACCGTTGCTCACGTTTACGACCGTTACTTTTTCACCTTCAATCATGTTGGCGGCATCCAGCAGGTCTTCGTCAATGGAAATGCTTCCCACATAATGCAGCTCTGCCTGCGTGATCTTGATGCGGTGAATTTTGGATTTTAAGACTTCTATAAACATAGTTTCAAAAGGGTCACAAAAATAAGTCCCGATAGCTATCGGGACAAGAACATATTGTCGATCAGCCTGACCTCGCCTACAAATGCGGCAATGCACAGAATTGGGCGGGCAGACTCTTTAACATCATTTAAAGGCTTTAAGTTTTCGCTATCCGCTACTTCAAAATATTCAAGCCTGACTTCAGGGTCGCGCCCGAGCTTTGCTTTCGCATCATCCTTCACCTGAAAAACCGGTTTACCGTTTCTTAATTGCTCAATAGCATCTTCCAATACACGATTAATGATGGCTGCTTTTTCCCGCTGTACCGGAGTAAGCCGGGCGTTACGGGATGACATCGCGAGGCCGCTGGCTTCCCTTAAAGTGGGGATACTCTTAAGCGTAATGTTAAACTTCAGTTCTTTTGTAAGCTGCCGGATAATGGCAAACTGCTGCCAGTCCTTCTGGCCGAAATAGGCTATATCGGGCTCCACAATGTGAAACAGCTTCGATATTACAAGCGCAACCCCGCTAAAATGCCCCGGACGAAATTCACCCTCCATTACTTTATCCAGGTGGCCGAAATCAAAGCGCACAAAGGTCTGGCTATCGTACATCGTCTCCACTTCCGGGCAAAAGAGCGCATCGCATCCGGCTTTTTGCAGCCGCGCAATGTCGGTATCTAAGGTTCGGGGATATTTCTGCAAATCTGCCGGGCTATTAAACTGGGACGGGTTTACAAAAATGGAACAAATTGTAGTGGAATTATCGTTTTGGGAATTTCGGATAAGTTCCAAATGGCCCTCGTGAAGGGCTCCCATGGTCGCGACAAAACCAACGGTTTGCCCCTGGCTTCGCTTTTCAACTAAAAATGCCTTTAACGGGCCGATTTCCTTGAAAATCTGCATGTTGTGATGGCCTTAAAAAAGGCTGGTAAAGGTAGGGTTATTGTGGAAAGAAGTTGAATAAGGGGGGTAAATTTTGTACTTTTGTGGCTCGTTTCCCGTTCAAATCATTAATCCAAGAACTATGTCAAAACTCAGAATTCTCTATGTGGCCAGTGAGATAAATCCCTTCCTGCAAACGTCTGAAGTTGCCGATTTTGTCCGCAAACTTCCGCAAGCGATGCAGGAAAAAGGAATGGAGATCAGGATTCTGGTGCCCCGTTTTGGAATTATCAACGAAAGAAAAAACAGGCTCCACGAAGTGGTGCGCCTGTCTGGAATTAACATTGCCGTAGGCGATGAGGAAAAGCCGCTGACCATTAAGGTTGCGTCTATCCCAAACGCCAAACTTCAGGTCTATTTTATCGATAACGAAGACTATTTCCACCGCAAGTCTGTTTTCCACGATAAGGAAAACAAGTTCTACGCAGACAATGACGAGCGTGCTATCTTCTTCTGTAAGGGCGCTATTGAAACCGTGCGCAAGCTCGGATGGGCTCCGGATGTTGTGCATTGCAACGACTGGATTACCAGCTTCATTCCGCTGTACCTGAAAACCACGTACAAAAACGATCCGCTGTTCAAAAACACCAAAACCGTGTTCACCATTTACAATAACAGCTTCAACTTTAAGTTTAAAGACGACATCATGACGAAAGTGAAGATGATCGACATTGAGGACAAAATGCTGGGCAATCTTAAAACAGCCGATTATGAAGGCTTTATTAAGATGGGGGTTGAGTTTTCGGATGCTGTAATCACAGCCGGTGAAAACAAAAAGCTCGAAGGCCTCTTCAAGAAAATGAAGGAAAAGAAAGTTGAATCAATCGACAAAGACGAAAACTATACCGAATCTTACTATAATTTATATAATGAACTTGTTGGCTAAGCGGGCCGGACTGCTGTTTTTTTCGGCAGTCCTGATTTTTTTTATATCGTGTGAAGATGATTCTTTTTTACTGGGAATAAAGGGTAAGCCAAAATTTGAAGGCATATACCACGAAATAGTTTTTGATGGAGAAAAAAGCTCGGTGTTGCTGCTGGACTCTATTGCCACAGATCAGTTTGATATCAGTTCTACCGATTTCCGTACCTATCGCTTTTTGATAGGCGAGTACAACGATCCGGCTTTTGGAATGGTGCGGGCCGAAGCATTTGCACAGTTCCAGCCGGACAACTCACCGTACAATCCGCCTTATTTTAATCCAGATAACAAGCTTCTTACATACGACTCGACAACTATTGAGCTTTTACTTGATCACGATTATACGTATGGATCACCCCGTGAAGTTGATTTCGATGAGAAGGTCAGCGTTTATGAACTGACCGATTCACTCAGCTTTTTTGAACGGTATTACAGCAACTCGACACGCTCCTATTCAGGAACACCCATTGCCCAGTTAGCGTTTAAGATTGGCTGGCTACAATTCGACAATGTCGGGCATCCAAACTTCTTTCTCCGTGGACGTGTAGATGATGAATACGGTTTCAGGATTTTTGCATATGCCGGTTCTAAAGGCGATTCTGCCCTTGTTGGTGAAAATCTGAGGGATTTCCGGGAAATGTTCTACGGCCTGGCCTTTATTCCAACGCAAACTTCTAACAGACTTATTGGCTATCAAGTCAACCTGCTAAGTAAATTGTCGCTGCATTACCACACCACAACCGACACCCTGACTACTGATTTTTACTTTTATCCTTTCCCGTATGTAAGTTCCAATTCATTCAGCAAAATTACCACACAACGAACAGGAGGTCTGGCTGATATTATTACACCCAATGAGCCATTTTATCCTTATAACAACCCGGCTTCAAATGAACGTTACATCCAGGACGGCTCGGTTGTGATAACCGACCTTAACCTCACCGACTACTACAGTTTTATTGATACCCTTGAGGATATTGTTATCAATTCAGCGGAAATATCGCTTGGCTTAGAGAATCCGCCTGATGGAATGGCACCGCCCCCCAATCTTTATGTCGTACTCATGAAGGAAAGTTCCGGGAAAATTGTTCCGTACGATATGAACAATGATGCTGACAGTATTAAGCTGACTCATCTGGTCGGTAATATTTTTACTGACATGAAAGATTTTGCCATTGCAACGGAGCTTTCAGCATTAAGTCCCCTGGTGCTCACCTACGATGGCAATACCCAACGATATGTGGGATATGCCACCATGTTTTTTCAGGCGCTGTTTAATAACAAAGATAATCCCGAACAAAAGATTGAGCATTTAAGTCTTTTCCCGGTTACAGCTCCCACCAAAAGAACTATCACAGCAGGCCGGACGGTTGATGTGCTGCTGGGCGGCATGGGCAACTCGGTTAACAGGGCAGTTTTGAAAAGCGATAACATGAAGCTGAAGATATATTACACAGTACCCATTAAGCCTAATCTCGAATAACAATGTGCGGAATTGTTGGTTATGTTGGCCATCGCGATGCCCAGCAGGTTATTATTA
>CAZIGG010000037.1:10145-24767 GCA_964538575.1 uncultured Roseivirgaceae bacterium | reverse complement strand
GGCTGACGTGGTAAATTGAACGTTAGTGCTTTTTATTAACTTTGGTGCAAGGCTGAAAGTTTGTGCTTCTAATCCCGCCCGAACGCAAAGCCTCGAACCGTTGAGATTCCTGCGAATTACTTTCTATTTTATAGTTTGATTCAGCCCGCCCGAAAGGAATCATCTTATCAATGGAAGAACAGATAGCCTGCACAGATGCCGGCAATTATTCCGAATAAATCAGCAATCAGTGCACCCTGTATGGCATACCGTGTCTTGCGGATGTTTACGGAACCGAAGTACAGCGCCATGATGTAGAATGTAGTTTCAGCAGCACCGCGGAAGATAGCGGCCACATTACCCACAAATGAGTCCACACCGTAAGCCTTTGAAATTTCAACCATCATTCCGCGGGCGCCCTGTCCGCTCATAGGTTTTAGAAAAGCAACCGGTAATGCGGGAACAAAGTCGGTGTTAACGCCCAATGCTGCCAGGCACCAGCCAATGCCATCGGTCAGGTAATTGAGTGTTCCTGACTCGCGGAAGACAGCAATAGCAACCAGGATACCGACCAAGTAAGGGATGATCCTGATCGCTGTATCGAAGCCTTCCTTCGCGCCTTCAATAAAAGTTTCAAAGATCGGGATTCTGCGATAAACACCCATGGATATAAAACCGACAATCAAGCTGATGATAATCAGGCTCGTCATCAGCAATGACTGCGATTGTAAATCTTCCTGCGAAAGTCCCGCGAAATAATAAACCCCGGCTCCGATAACTCCTGTCATGCCCAGCAGGTAGGCCAGCATTACGGGTTCAAGCAAATTGATCTTCTGCCGGATGGCTACATAAATAAGCCCTGCAAGCGTGGCGCAGGAGTGGGCAATTAATATCGGGATGAAAATGCTGGTGGGATTGGCCGATCCCATCGTAACGCGGTCTGCGATAATGGCAATGGGGATGATCGTTAACCCGGAAGCGTTCAGCACTAAGAACATGATCTGGGCATTGGAAGCTACTTCCTTGTTTGGATTGATCTCCTGTAATTCTTTCATGGCTTTTAAGCCAAGGGGAGTAGCGGCATTGTCAAGCCCTAAAATGTTTGCGCTGAAATTCATAATGATCGCGCCATTGGCAGGATGATCTTTAGGTACTTCAGGAAAAAGCCTCGCGAAGAAAGGACCGAATAATCTTGCAATGATGGCAACCATTCCGCCCCGTTCCCCGATTTTCATTAATCCCAGCCAAAGCGTCATTACACCGGTTAGCCCGATCGACAGCGTGAAGCCGCTCTTGGCCATCTCGAACGTAGCTTCCATCATCTTCGGAAACACCGTGGTGTCCTGGAAGAATACCAGCTTGATTAAAGCCACAACAAACGCAATCAGAAAGAACCCGATCCAGATATAATTCAGCATGCTACAAGTTAATCAAGTTGAGGGTATGGCAAGCGACAACTCCCGCGGTTTCCGTGCGCAGGCGGGCGGGACCAAGCGCTACTTTTTTATAGCCATGTTTAACTGCCAGGTCAAGTTCGGCAGGAGAGAAGTCGCCTTCCGGCCCGATCAGCACGAGGTAGTTTTCTTTTGGTTTAGCAGCTCTTAAAAGCTCATCCGGGTTGGCCTGATCCACGTAAGCAATGAATTTTTTACTTGAATTTTGCTCAGCGATAAACTCTTGTAATTGCCTGATTGGATGGATTTTAGGTAAGGTTAACTTGAGCGACTGTTTCATCGCGCTCACGGCAAGCTTTTCAAGGCGTTCAGTCTTGATGGTTGTGCGTTCGGAGTTGTCGCACTCCAGGAATGTTATTTCATCCACCCCGATCTCAATGGCTTTTTCCACAAACCATTCGGTGCGGTCAGGGTTTTTAGTAGGCGCGATGGCAATGTGGATACTGAAGCTTTTTTGCTTCTCTTGCTCAGAAGCTTCGATTACAAAAGCGCATTTATCCGGCTTTGCATCGGTGATCTTACAGGTGTACAAAACTCCCTTTCCATCCGTGATGTGAATAATATCACCTGCCTTTTTTCGAAGCGCTTTTGCCGCGTGCCGCGATTCTTCCGGATCGAGAAAATGTGATCCGTATGGGATGCCAGGCTGGTAGAAGAGGTTCTTCATCGTGTTGAGGTGTCCTACACCTTTAAGGTGTAGGACACCTATTCATTATTCTGCTGGTAAAGCTTCTCTATCAGCGCAATGTATTCCTTCATCGCATCTTCCTTCGACTTGCCTTTGCGTTCCGCCCATGCATCGTATTTCGCGATAGCCTTGAAATCAAACCCTCCCGGTCGGTCGCCTGTTACATCACCATCCGATGCCTGCTTGAATAATGCGTACAGGTCAAGCAGTTCTGTATTGCCCGGGCGTTGTGTAAGCTCTTTCGAGCGCGCTACTGCGCTGTCAAATTGCTGTTGTAGTTCCATGAATCAATAATAAAAAGAAGGCTGAAAGTAAACCTCTCAGCCTTGTAAATTTTAAGGATAACAGGTTAAGCTTTGCGTGATGCAATCGCAGAATACGGCTTCAGCTTGGGACCTGTATAAATCTGTCTCGGACGTCCGATCGGTTCGTTGTTGGCTCTCAATTCTCTCCACTGCGCAATCCAGCCTGGCAGACGGCCCATCGCAAACATTACCGTGAACATATCCACCGGGATGCCCAACGCACGGTAAATGATACCGGAATAGAAGTCTACGTTAGGATACAGCTTACGTTCTACGAAGTACGGATCTTTCAAGGCAATTTCTTCAAGCTTCTGGGCGATTTCCAGTACAGGATCGTTAATGCCGAGCTTATTCAGCACATCATCGGCTGCTTTCTTGATGATCTTTGCGCGCGGGTCGAAGTTTTTATAAACACGGTGTCCGAAGCCCATCAGGCGGAACGGATCGTTCTTGTCTTTGGCTTTCGCTATCCACTTGTCGATGTTGCCGCCATCGTTCTTAATGCTTTCGAGCATCACAATCACTTCCTGGTTAGCGCCACCGTGGAGCGGTCCCCAAAGGGCTGCAATACCGGCAGAAATGGAAGAATAAATGCTGGCTTTCGAGGAGCCTACAATCCGTACGGTTGATGTTGAGCAGTTCTGCTCATGATCAGCGTGAAGGATCAATAATTTATCGAGCGCATCGGCTACAACCGGGTCCACCTCATATTGTTCAGCCGGCAGTGCGAACATCATTTTCAGAAAGCGAGCGCAGTAGCTTTGTGAGTTGTCCGGGTAATTGGCTGGATGTCCCACATTATTTTTATACGACCAGGCAGCGAATGTTGGCATTTTCGCCAGGGAGCGAACAATGCTCAGGTAAACGCCATCAGCCGGCCGGTTGGGATTTAATGACTCAGGATAAAACGCGGTTTGTGCACAGAATAAAGAAGATAAAACGCCCATCGGGTGAGCGGTTGAAGGAAAGCCATCGAGGATTTTCTTTACATCTTCATGCACGAGTGTATGCGTAGTGATATCGTGTGTGAATTTGTTGAGCTGTTCCTGGGTGGGAAGCTCGCCAAAGATCAGCAGGTATGAAACTTCGAGGAAGTTGGATTTCTCAGCCAGCTCTTCAATAGAATAGCCTCTGTACCGCAGAATTCCTGTTTCTCCGTCTAAGTAAGTGATGGCGCTTTTGGTTGAGCCGGTGTTCTTGTACCCGATATCCATGGTGATGTACCCGGTCTGGTCGCGGAGATCACTGATATCGATTGCCATTTCGTTCTCAACGCCTTCAATTACGGGCAGGGTATAGGATTTACCCTCAATTATTAATTCTACGGTCTTCGCCATATTAAATAGTACTTTTTAGATGCTTTTAAAGATAACGGGTAGTTTCTGAGAAAAAAAAGCCCCCTCAAGATTAATTCCCGCCTAAAATCATCGGCAAACCGTCTTTTCCGGAGCCTACAACGATCACTTTGGAATTGGGCGACTTGGCCAGTTCCAGGGTAGCTTCTATCCCCCTCATTTTCAACAGCTTGTCTGATAAGCTGTTGTTGATGATGTTGTTTGCGCGGGATTCACCTTCGGCAGCAATGCGCTTACGCTCGGCTTCACTTTTTTCTTTATCAAGACGGAATTGGTAGGCAAGGGCTTCCTGTTCCTGCTGAAGCTTGTTTTCGATTGCATTTTTGATTTGCGCAGGAAGGTTAATCGAACGGATCAGCAGCGCAACCATAGTTACATTGTTCAGGCTAAGAATTTTTTCTGATTCGGTCTTGATCGATAATTCAACCTCCGCACGTTTGGTTGAATAGATTTCTTCCGCTGTATAACGGCCCATTACTTGCCGTACAGCCGAACGCATTTCAGGAACGACTAATTTACCAACATAAGTTTTGCCGAATATCTCGTGAATGTAGCCGATCTTATCCTCTACCAATTTATACCGGACGGAGATCTCTACATGGATGGAAAGGCCATTCTTATCCAGAATGTTATCCATGTTTTCATCAATTGTATTTTCCTGGACATCATAAACGTAAACCTCGTTCCAGGGGGCTTTTGTGTGGAAACCAGGCTCGATGATGTTATCTTTTTCCAGGCCGTTTCCGAATTTCTTAAAGATGACAGCCCGCTGGCCGGCTTCGATGGTATAAAAAAGGCTGGATGAAACACCCAACAGCACAAAAAGGGTAATAACACCTACAACAATAAAGGGTATAAGTTTACGGTTATTCATAAAGGTTTAGAAATTATGTTTAGAGTCGTTTTTCTTCCGGTTTCGGAAGTCCGAGCAATTTACCAATAATCAGCACAGTAAACAGCGTGCTCCATACGGCCTCTAAAACGCTGATGTTTCGCAGTATCTTAATGGCCTCAGGATGTGCAGTATCAATGCCGGCAATTACAGAAAAACTGTAATTTATGCATTCCGAGTAGGTGGGGAAGCCAAGTTCCAGGTCTTTGTTTAGCGCGCCCGGCACAATGGTACAAATGAGGTCGTACAGGCTGCCGAATGAAATTCCTACCATTAGGAACACGGCTGCTGCACCCCACAGTTTATCAGGCGTGAAATAATCGTCCATGAAAATGTCGCGGATCGCAAACGAGATGATGATAATTTCAATCGGGAATAAGGAACCGTGAATGATAAGCAGAGCCGTTCGTCTGTCCATTTCTACAAACTTATAGTAGGGGAATTCACTGAGGGAACCAAAGAGAATCATCCCTACCAGAACGCAGAAGATTACTACAATCAGGATCTTGTTTTTAGTGAAGTTCCGGAGCAAATCCCACAGCAAAAAATTGTAAACCGTGCCGAAGCCGAAGAAAATGACAATGATAAACTTTGAAATAGCCGAGGCGCTGTCTTCGAGTACGGGCCCTGACAGGGTTAACCCCAGCGTCACAATCAGTACTTGTGTAATTACCACATTGCGGTAATCATGCTGCTTTTCTTTCTGGAGGTCCGGTAAAGACCTTAATAACGAGGTTTTTAGCATAGGTAGTAGAGGGAAAGTTACCGCTTTGCGGGATGCAAAAAGCGCCTGCAGAAAGTTTTTTTGCCCTTTCCGGAACCAAACCTGCTTTTGTTTACTTTTGACCGTATCATGTTCAAACTCTTTAATAATCATAGTTTTGCGATCGACCTGGGGAATAACAATACGATTATTTCGGACGAATCGGGCCCGCTGCTTGCGCAGCCTTCCTACATTGTTTTCAATACAGCCAAAAATGTTAAGGCGGTAGGCGATCACGCGTTTGCGATGTTTGAAAAAACGCATGATGAGCTCACGCCCGTAAAGCCTTTGAAAGGCGGTGTAATTGCAGACTACGAATCCGCAACCTGCATGATCCGGGAAATGGTGAAGCAGGTTTACAAGAAACGTAATTTCCTTTCGGGATTTGATCATGTGATCTCAGGCGTTCCCTACAATACAACCGAAGTTGAACGCAGGGCATTGCGCGATGCACTTGAACAGATCAATTCCAAGAAGTCTCACCTTTTGTATGAGCCCTTAGCGGCTGCATTAGGGATGGGTCTGGCTATTCGCGAACCGCAGGGGAAGCTGGTGATCGATATAGGAGGAGGCATCACTGAAATTGTCGTGATCTCCCTGTCGGGCATTGCTGCATTCCGGTCGGTTAAGGTCGCTGGTGATACCTTTGATGAGAACATCCAGGATCATTTCCGGAAGAACTATAACATAGCCATCGGGTTAAAGACTGCCGAACAGGTGAAGATACAGGTTGGCGCAGTAACCGATAAACTGATTGACCCGCCTCAGCCGATGTTCGTGAAGGGGAAGGATATGATATCCGGCATACCGGTTACCCGTAAAATTGACCACTCCGAAGTAGCTCGTATTCTGGAGAAGTCAATCGCGCAGATTGAAATCGCCCTCATTCAGACGTTAGAAACCTGCCCGCCCGAACTGGCCGCAGACATCTACGAAACCGGTATTCACCTGACGGGCGGAGGCTCATTGCTGAGGGGTATCCAGTCACGCCTGGAGAAGCACATTAAGCTTAAGGTGATCATAGATAAAGACCCGCTCCGGTCGGTGAGCAAAGGCATCTCTTACGCGCTCACATCTCCGGAGAAATTCAGGAGCATTTTGATCTGAAAAGCTCACCCTGCAGGCACTTATTAACTTTACCTGAGTTAAAATACTCATCCATGATACGGTTAATGAGCAAATTCATGTTGAAGCTGATGGGCTGGAAACCGGCAGGATCATTTCCTGACGGCCTCAAAAAGTATGTTGTAATCGTTGCCCCGCACACCAGCGGGTGGGACTTTGTGATCGGGTTATTGTTCAGGAAAGCGCTTCGGTTAGAACGCGCCAGATACCTCGGTAAGCACCAGTTGTTCAGGCCGCCTTTTGGATTCTTTTTCCGGTGGTTGGGAGGGTATCCGGTAGACCGGACTTCGAGCAATAACCTGGTTGACCAGGTAGTGAAAATCTTTAACGATCACGAAGAATTTGCCCTGGCATTATCCCCGGAAGGAACCCGTAAACGGGTAGATAAACTCAAGACCGGTTTTTACAACATCGCCCGAAAGGCCAATGTACCCATCATCATGGTGGCGTTTGACTACAGGCATAAACAAGCCATCATTTCACTGCCTTTTGAAACGACTACGAATCAGGAGGCCGACTTCGAGAAGATACTTAATTTTTTTAGGCCGATAGAAGGGAAGTACCCGGAGAATGGACTAATGCATTTGTAAACTACCGTCATGCTGAGGCAACAGCCAAAGCATCCCCTTGTTCAGATCAAGTATGAATTCGTGTATTGAATTGGGGATTCTTCTCCCGACCTGTCGGGATCAGAATGACGTTAACTTATAAATTTCAGATGACTAATTGTCGCCCGGAAACAGATTCTCGCGCACTTCACCAGCCTTATTCTCTACGGCTTCTTTGATCTCCACTGCTTTTTCAACTACAGCGTTTTTAGCCTGGTTAACATTTGCAGCAACAACATCAACCGCTGCCTGGGCAGTCTGCTTAGCTTTCTTAGCTACGCGTTGGAATGAAGGCTTTGCTCTTCTTACAGCCTTTTTAGCGGCTGACTTAGCCTTTCTTACCACTTTCCTGGCGGCTGATTTACCTTTTCGGACTGTTTTTTTTGCCAGTGATCTACCTTTGGAGGCTGCTTTTCTCGCAGTTGCCTTGCCTTTTTTAACCGCTTTCCTCGCGGCCTTCTTTACAGTTTTTCTAACAGCGGATATTTTTTTCTTAGCTGCTTTTTTTGTTGTCTTTTTGGCCATAGCACATTTACGTTTATGTTGTAAACAAGATAAACAATTATAGAACCATACGTGCCAAAAAGGTTGATGAAATGTTCGGGAAGAAACGATGAAGTTTTTGCAAAAGGCTCAAACATCAAAAAGCCCCGTAAAAACAGGGCTTTTTGTAACAATGTGTACTGTTAAAATTAGTTGCTCGAAGGATAATCACCGAAAAGTGACGGGATCGGAGCTGCCGGCTGTTGAACTTTTTCCACAGGAGGTGTTGCTTTAGGCTTCGAAGCTTTTGTTACTTTCTTCTTTGCTTTGGTTGCAACCTTAGTGGCAACTTTCTTCACCGCTTTCGCTGCTTTCTTCGCTGCTTTCTTTACTTTCTTAACTACTTTTTTTGCGGCCTTCTTCACCGACTTCCTGGCAGCTTTCACAGTTTTCTTAGCTGCCTTTTTTACTTTCTTTGCCATAGAGGGTTTAAAATTTATCCGCGAAAATTACGCAAATATTAATGGCTGTAAACAAACATGCCGCTGATTTTTCAATCAGCGGCATGGTATATAATGTTTGTAGCGAACTAGTAGCGCTTTCTTCCGCCACCGCTTCCGCCTCTGCGTTCAAAGTTACCCGGGCGATTGCTGCTGCCTGAGCTGCCTGCGCCACGGTTACGCTCGCGCGATCCGCTGCCTTCCCTGTTTCCGTAACCGCCAGATCGCTGACCGCTTACGCTGCGCTCGCGATTACCGCTTCCGCTACGCTCACGGCTTCCGCCTTCGCTTCTGTTACCGCCTTCGCTGCGTTCACGGCTTCGGCCGCCACCACCGCCTTGCTCGGTCAATTCAACCCGCACGACCCGGCCAGCGAATTCCATTCCCTGGAATCCTTTGATCACGTCAGCGCTTTTCTCTTTATCGATTTCAAAGAAGGAGTAGGCGCCTTTCAGGTCGATCTTGCCCACGTTCTTTTTGGTGATGCCGCAGCAATCATCCAATAATTCCAATAGGGTAGGAACGTCAAGCTCATCCATCTTTCCGAGGTTGATGAAGTAGCGGTCTCCCGTAGCGTATCGTTCACCTCCGCCATCAACTGTTCTGCTGCTGCCTTTTGAATCGTTCAAATCGGGAGCGTTGCGGTAATAATCAAGGAACCGGTTGAACTCAATCGAAGCAAAACGCTTAATCAATTCATCCTTTGTAAGGTCTTTAAGCGCCTCATATACAGCCGGTAAAAACTCGGCAATTTCTTTTTCGTTTACCTTCACTTCGTGCACTTTGTGCATGAGCGCGAGGAGCTGCTTTTGGCAAACTTCCTGGCCCGAAGGAACCGCTATCTTAACGAATGTGCTCTTCATGATCTTCTCGATCTGCCGGATCTTGCCAACCTCGCGGTTGTTTACCATCGCGATGGAAAGTCCTTTCTTACCGGCACGGGCTGTACGTCCGCTTCGGTGCGTGTAGAACTCCATTTCGTCAGGGATGTTCAGGTGAATTACGTGTGTGATGTTGTCCACGTCAATACCGCGGGCAGCTACATCGGTCGCGACCAAAATCTGTAATGTCTTCTGGCGGAACTTCATCATTACGCGGTCACGCTGGGCCTGGTTCAGGTCACCGTGAAGCGCATCGGCATTGTATCCGTCTTTCATCAGGCTTTCCGCAATGCGCTGGGTATCAATCCGGGTACGGCAGAAGATTAAACCGAATATTTCAGGAGTGTAATCAAGAATGCGCTTGAGGGCGTTGTACTTGTCGCGTTCCTGAACTACTACATATTGATGCTCAATGTTGGCGTTTCCGGTATTCTTATCACCTACGGTGATTTCGTCCGGATCGCTCATATAGTTCTTGGCAATCGCCCGGACTTCTTTCGGCATGGTAGCCGAGAACAGCCAGGTGAATTTGGTATCAGGCGTGGTAGAAAGAATCTCATCGATATCTTCCTTGAAGCCCATGTTGAGCATTTCATCGGCCTCATCCAGCACCACATATTTAATGGTCGTGAGGTTAACAGCTTTCTTGCCGAGCAAGTCGATCAGGCGACCGGGAGTTGCTACAATGATCTGGGCACCGCGCTTCACCTTACGGATCTGCTCGCTGATGCTGGCACCGCCATATACGGCTACGATGTTAAGTTTCTTGAAGCGTTCGCTGAAGTTTTCCAGGTCGCTGACGATCTGCAAGCCAAGCTCGCGGGTTGGGGCAAGCACTAAGGCTTGTGTTTCTTTTGAGCTTTCATCGACAAGCTCTAATAAAGGTAATCCGAAAGCGGCAGTTTTTCCGGTTCCGGTCTGGGCAAGACCAATAAAGTCTTTGTTGCCGGCCAATAACATCGGGATTGCTTTTTCCTGGATAGGGGTGGGCGTTTCGAAGCCGATCAACTGAACAGCATCCGACAGCCCCTTGGATAAACCAAGAGATTGAAAAGTTTTCATAAAGTGTTAAAAAATTAAAAAGTTACAGGAGCAAACGTCATTGCGAGGAGATCCCTTGAGCACCGAGGCCTCCCGATAGTTGTCGGGACGGTAGTGGGATGACGTTGCACTGTCGTATTTCCAAAGTGCAAAAGTACGATTAATAATCCGTAAAGCCTTGATTGCTCAGGAATTAGAGGAGGAATATGGGTAATGCTGCACTTGACAAAATTTAACAGACCCATAATTCGCGTTACGCGCATGAATATTCTGTTCAGTAATCCTGTTAGCTTTACGTATGCTTCACACATCATCCGTCCGGAAGGTTGCCATAGTCGGGTATAACCGGATTCCTTTTGCCCGTCAGAATACTGCGTACGCAAAAGCGAGCAACCAGGATATGCTGGTTGCCGCCCTTAACGGATTGATCGTTCGGTACAACTTAAAAGGAGAATTGCTGGGAGAAGTTGCGTGTGGAGCCGTTATCAAACACAGCTGGGAGTTTAACCTCACACGTGAGAGCGTCATGAGCACATCACTCGATCCAAGAACTCCGGCTTGTGATCTCCAGCAGGCATGTGATACGGGTATTGAGACTGCGATTTATATCGCGAACAAGATTGCGTTAGGTCAAATTGATGCTGGCATTGCCGGAGGTGTGGACTCGACAAGCAATGTTCCGTTGGTGCTGGGAGAGAAGGTCAGAAAAATTTTATTAGCTGCCAACCGTGCGAAAACATTTGGCGGAAAACTGAGCGAGTTTTTAAAGATCAGACCCGGACAGCTTGCACCAATTGCTCCCGCGAATATTGAACCACGCACCGGCTTATCGATGGGCGGACATACAGAGATTACAGCCAGGCACTATGGAATCGCACGTGAAGCGCAGGATGCATTTGCGCTTGAAAGTCATCAGAAAATGGCGAAGGCTTACGAAACAGGTTTCTTCACCGACATGCTTACACCGTATGAAGGCCTAAGCCGCGATAATAATTTACGAAGCGACAGCAGTTTGGAGAAGTTGGCGAAACTTAAACCTGCTTTTGACAGGGAACATGGATCTTTAACTGCCGGCAACTCTTCACCGCTTACCGATGGAGCATCGTGTATTTTATTGGCCAGTGAGGACTGGGCGCGTGCGCATCATCTGCCCGTATTGGCATACTTAACGTTTGCCGAGCTTGCCGCCATTGAATACATTGAAGCAAAAGAGAACTTATTGCTGGCGCCAATTTATGCATCCAATAAAATGTTAAAGAAAGCAGGGTTGAAACTACAGGATTTTGATTTCTATGAAATTCACGAAGCATTCGCGGCACAGGTACTGGCCACGCTTAAGATATGGGAGAGTGATCAGCTCAGTCAATTGTTTGGCGTGGAGGCTTTAGGAAGCATTGATAAGAATAAGTTAAATGTAAATGGAAGCAGCCTTGCAGCAGGTCATCCGTTTGCAGCAACCGGAGGACGTGTGCTGGCAACTATGGCCAAGCTTTTGCACCAAAAGGGATCAGGCCGTGGATTTGTTTCGGTGTGCGCAGCGGGCGGACAGGGTGTAACGGCAATACTTGAAAAGTAATTTATGGAAGGAAAGTCAACTGCTAAGCTTTACTACCTCTTTGCGATCATTTGCGGAACGTGGTTTCTGGCAACGAGTTGGGTTTGGTCATATTTTGCAAACTTAATGTTCTCCTATCCGGTTGCGTTGCTGGGATTATTTCTTTGGAGTCGCGGCAAAAAATTAAATCCGGGGAGCAAAGCAAATCCAGTTGCGTTGTGGCTTTTTATTGCCGGAATGGTTACATCGTTGATATCTCTTGTAATTTTGTTTTTTTTATAATTGATCCTTCCAGATGAACAAGCTCCCGGGTGCTATTAAAGTACTGATCATTGTCAATGTTGTTCTGTTTGGCATTGGCCTCATACCGGATGTAGAGGAGCCGTTGTTCAGGTTGCTGGCGATGTGGTTTCCTGAAAATCCTAACTTTCAATACTGGCAGGTTTTAACAAGCATGTTCTTGCATGGAGGCATTATGCATATTTTGCTGAACATGTATGCACTCTGGGCTTTTGGCTCCCCGCTGGAAATCATGTGGAAGAAAAACAGGTTCCTGGTTTTCTATTTTGTTTCCGGTATCGGGGCAGGGCTGATTTATTTGCTCGTAAACTATTACCAATTCAACGCTGCATACCAGGAAGCGTTATCCATGGGCATCTCTGCGGATGAGATACAGAACTTGTTATCAACCGGAAACTATAATTCGGGTGTAGACCCAAGTGTAAGCGATGGAATACTTCTTAAAGATACGTTAACCAAACTTTATATGTTGTTTAACATCCCTGCTGTGGGTGCCTCCGGAGCAATCTATGGTATTCTTGTAGCCTTCGGGATGTCGTTTCCAAATTCAAAGCTTGCGCTGATCTTCTTACCCGTGCCCATTCCTGCCAAATTTTTTATTCCCGTTCTTATCGGGATCGATTTATTCTCCGGTGTTACCGGGTTCTCCATTTTTGGAGGAGGTGTCGCTCACTTTGCGCACGTGGGCGGGGCATTGGTTGGGTTCCTGCTTGTATGGTACTGGAAATCAACCGGAAAAATCGTGGCCCCGGTACCGTATCAATAGTATTTTGATCTGCCCTTACCTTAAAAAACAATTGGTTTGAAGTTTGTGTCCAGACTTCTTACTTTACAAACAAAACAAAGAAGCTATGTTGGTTGAAGTAAACACTGATAAGAATATCAAGAACAGCGAACGCTTAATTGAGTATTGTAAATCTATGGCAGAATCCGAGTTGGATCGCTTTGCCGAACACATTACACGCATTGAAATCCACCTGAGCGATGAAAATGGAGAGAAGGGCGGAGAGGATGACAAGCGCTGCCTGATTGAAGCCAGATTGAAAGGTAAAGCTCCGGTAGCGGCAAAGAATACGGCTGCTACTATTGACGATGCCATCAGCGGAGCGCTTGACAAGATCACGAAGGTGCTTGAAACTTCAATCGAGAAGATGAGAAATCACTAACCCCCTGTCAGTCGTACCCAATAATTACCATTCGGGTGCGGGAAATTCTGGACTATTGGAAAAGTGAAAGCTGAACCTGCAGGAAATGCACGGGCGGCCGAACCGGCTTACTGCGAATGCCGAGGTTATTTTCGATCAGGTAAAGCGCGGATTCTTTTTCACGAGACATGACACTGATCTCCGTGGAGTGAGCGACTCCGCTGAAAAGTTCTTCAACAATATCGGGTGAGTTGTTGTTCTGCGAAAGGTGTGACAAAAATAAATGCGTCATGAATGCCGGCCGGTGATCTAAAAACAACTTCAATGCCTGCCGGTTGGAAAGGTGACCTTTACCGCCCCGGATACGATTTTTCAGTTGTACCGGATATGACCCAAACTCGAGCATGTGCTCATCATAGTTGCTTTCCAGGAATGCTGCATGACATTGCGCGAAATGCTGTGTAACATGATAACACGGGAATCCGATGTCGGTAAATACGCCAACGGTTACTTCTTCGTTTGCGATAATAAAATTGTGCGGGTCGTTCGCATCGTGCGTTACGGGGAATGCCGTGATTGAAAGTTTACCAATCGTAACAGATTCGTAAGGCCGGAAAGAATTAAGCAGTGCTGACTCGATCTCATGGCCAATGTTTCCATACAAAATAGTTCCCGGAGTAATGTATACCGGTAATTTGTGTTTTTTAGAAATCGCAGGCACGCCATGAATGTGATCGCCATGCTCATGCGTTATAAAAACCGCCTTAATTCTTGAGATAGGAATTCCCAACCGTTTCAGTCGTTTCTCAACTTCCCGGCAGGAGATACCCGCGTCAATCAATACGCCTTCTTCATCGTTGCCGATGTAGTAGCAATTACCATTGCTTCCGGAGTTCAGTGAGGCGACAAAAAGAGACATGCAATCGCAAAGATAAACGTTCCGGGCTGACAAATTCTGTCGCAGGCCGGGCAAAAAAAATCGCCCCCTGAAATCTCAGGCAGGGCGATTTCCCAACGCGGGTTAAACTAATGTTTAGCTCGCTTTTATCCTTTTGTTATACCCGCTCGAAAACTCGTTAAACGGAAGCTCCACCACCAGCATATTATCTTCATAATGTGCCTGGATATTATTGATCTTCACAAAGTAGGGGATCGCATTGTTGTAAATAATCTGCGGAAGCTGCACTTCTTTGCCGTTCGACTCAAGCGGGATCATGTAAAAAATGATCAGCTCGTTATTGTGAACTTCAGCTTGTAAATATTCCTTATCAATTCCTGGAACACGAACCCGCACCTCGTGGCGGTCAGCTTCTTCACGCATCGAAACAAAGGGTTCACTCACTCCACCGCTCAGCGTGTTTAAGATGTCAACCGAGGTTAACAGGTCTTTAAACTTTTTACTCTTCATCACTTGGTTCTCCTTTTGCACATAGTATCAATCCACATACCAACTTTAAGTCACGCCAAAAAGGCTGATTTCCAACATTTTGTACAGGTTTCGTATTAAAATCCGGTTAAAATGTCCGGGAATTACGCGCTAAAAATTTT
>CAZIGG010000037.1:0-10045 GCA_964538575.1 uncultured Roseivirgaceae bacterium | reverse complement strand
AGGTTTCGTATTAAAATCCGGTTAAAATGTCCGGGAATTACGCGCTAAAAATTTTTGAGGCAAGCAAAACCTTGCGTTTTTACGGACAGGTACTTGATTCCTAAAATCACATAGTCCTACCGCATCTGCCTATAAAAAGTAAATGATCCGAACTAAAATCAGGAGATTTCGTTTGCTTAAATATACCGATCGGTATAATTTTACACGCATGCCGTCAAAAGCCGATAAAACGAAACAATACATCCTGACCAGGACAGCTCCCATTTTTAATACAAAGGGATTTGCGGGCACTTCCATGGCAGACCTTACAACAAGCACCGGTCTGACAAAAGGCGCTTTATACGGTAATTTTTATAACAAGGAAGATCTGGCGATGGAAGCCTTCAAATATTCCGTTCACAAAGTGAAGGAATCGGTGAAGCAATGGGTCGAGCGCGAAGTAACCTATAAACGACAGCTTCGGGCGATGCTGGATTTCTTTGCGGAATACGTTTTTCATCCCCCTGTGCCGGGCGGATGCCCGTTGCTGAACACGGCAGTACAGGCTGATGATCAGTTACCCGGGATGAGGCGGATTGTTGTGAAAGAACTGATGAGCACCGTGATGTTCATTTATAACTTGCTGAATAAAGGCATCAAGGCCGGTGAGTTCAGGAAGGATATCAACGCGCGCGAGTTAGCCTATACGATATTCTGCTCCATTGAAGGCGCGATTATGTTTTCGCGTGCGGAACGTTCAGAAGAACCAATGAAAATTATTGTGAAGCATTGCAAAAAATTAATAAACGAAATCAGTATCTAATATGCAGCAGCGAAGAGTAGTGGTTACCGGATTGGGAGCGTTAGCGCCTTTGGGCAATACGGTTCCTGAGTTTTGGAATAATCTGATTCAGGGAAAAAGCGGTGCGGCCGACATCACCCGCTTTGATACCTCAAAGTTCAAGACAACGTTTGCCTGCGAACTTAAGGGTTACGACCCGCTGAATTATTTCGAGAAGGCTGAAGTAAGAAAGTACGACCCGTTCACGCAGTATGCATTGGCAAGTACGCAGGAAGCTATTGCTGATTCCGAATTAAATCTTGATGCGATTGATAAAACGAGAGTAGGGGTAATCTGGGGTTCCGGCAACGGAGGCTTTCAGACGTTTCAGAATGAAGTGATCGAGTTTGCAAAAGGAGATGGTACGCCAAGATTCAATCCGTTTTTTATTCCCAAAGTTATTGTGGATATCGCTTCCGGATGGATTTCCATCAAGTACGGATTTATGGGCCCTAACTTTACAACGGTATCAGCGTGTGCAACTTCCACAACCGCCATTATCGATGCGATGAACTACATCCGGTGGGGTAAAGCTGATATTATCGTAACGGGGGGTTCGGAAGCTGCTATCAATGAAGCGGGCATCGGAGGCTTCAATGCATTGAAAGCCTTGTCAACCCGCAACGATGATCCCGCCACTGCATCCCGGCCGTTCGATGTTGACCGCGATGGTTTTGTGATGGGTGAAGGTTCAGGAACGTTGATCCTGGAAGAATACGAACATGCGAAACGAAGAGGCGCAAAGATTTACGCAGAAGTTGCAGGAGGCGGAATGTCAGCCGATGCGTATCACATTACGGCAACGCACCCGGAAGGCAAGGGCGCACTGCTTGGAATGAAGTGGGCGCTCGAAGATGCCGCGTTAAGCCTTGAAGATGTTGACTACCTCAATCCGCACGCAACCTCAACGCCAAAAGGAGATGAGAGTGAAATGAAAGCGGTAGCATCTTTATTTGGAGATCATTTGAAAAAACTATTGATCAGCGCAACGAAATCTTCGTTGGGTCACATGCTTGGGGCAGCAGGCGCCATCGAAGCGATCATTTGTATTAAAGTCATCCAGGAAGGGGTAGTTCCGCCAACGATTAATACTCAAACCCTCGATCCGGAATTGCCGGCAGGACTGAATATTGTTATCGGATCGAAGGTTAAAAAAGACATCCGGGTTGCCATGAGTAATACCTTCGGGTTTGGCGGGCACAACGCGACAGCGGTGTTTAAGAAATTATCAGTCTGAGAAAAATTTAATAATTATTCTTACCTTGCTTTGGTTTAACAACCCTTGAAAAGTCTATGGCGGAGACCTGGAGCAAAAAAGAGAACGAAGACCGAAAGAAAAAGAAGAAGAAGGAAAAAGAGCAGCGTAAAGAAGAACGCAGGGCTAATGCTAAAGAAGGTAAATCTCTTGACGACATGATCATGTATGTCGATGAAGACGGTAATTTCACATCCACTCCGCCCGACCCCCTGAAGAAAAAAATTATTAAGGAAGAAGACATCCAGATCGGGGTGGCTAAGCAGACAAATGTCAAAGCCGATCCGACCCGTAAAGGAACGGTTACATTCTTTAACGATTCAAAAGGCTATGGCTTCATTAAAGATTCCGATAACGGGGATAGCATCTTTGTGCATGTGAACGGGCTTAATGAACCTATCAAAGAAGGCAATAAGGTTACATTTGAAGTAGAGATGGGGCATAAAGGCCCGAATGCTGTGCGTGTTAAACTGTCGCGCTAAAATCTGATTTTTATTGAAATTCAAGGCCATCGCCTGAAAATACGCTAATCCGGATTATCATATTTTTAAGTGATATTTTGATTTATCATTTTTTTATGTGATATATTTGTTTGCCGCAAAACCCTGTTCATGGTCAGCATCCTTACCGGTGACATTATTCAATCGCGCAGAAGCAAACCTTCTGTATGGTTGAGAGCGTTAAAAAAAGAACTGGATAAGATCGGTCCAAGCCCAAAGAAGTGGGAGATCTTCCGGGGCGACAGCTTTCAACTGGAACTCGCGCAGCCGGAAGATTCATTCATGACCGCTATGAAAATCAGATGTTTGCTAAAAGCAAAGTCGATTGATGTACGCATCGCGATTGGGGTTGGTGAAAAAGACCACGCTGCTGCCAGCATACTTGAATCGAACGGGCAGGCATTTGTGCTGTCAGGCGAAAAGTTCGAATCGCTCAAAAGAGAAAAGCAAACATTGGCCATAAAAACACCCTGGCCGGAGTTTGATGCGGATATGAACCTCATCCTGAAGCTTGCTTCCATGGCCATGAGCAAGTGGACTGCAAACTCGGCTGAGGCAATTAAAATTGCGCTGGAAAAACCCGACCTGATCCAGGAAGCCCTGGGAAAAAAATTGGGCATTAAACAAAATGCCGTGAGCGGAAGGCTCAAGCGGGCCTATTTCGATGAGCTGACAGAAGTTGACACACTCTTTCGAAAAAAAATCAGGACCTTGCTGTCATGATTTTGTTTATCAAACTTGTACTGGCACACCTGATCGGTGATTTTATTTTGCAGCCTGCTTCCTGGGTGAATGCAAAGGAAGAACGGAAGCTGAGAGCATGGCAGCTCTATGCACACGTTCTGATTCACGCGGTGCTGATCATCCTCCTTGTACGGGATTCGTACTTCTGGCCCTGGGCGTTGTTAATAGCCGGCACACATTTGATCATTGACGCCTTAAAGATTTTACTGCAGCGTGAAAAAACAAAACGAACCTTGTTCTTTATTGATCAGGCGTTGCACCTGATTATACTGTATGCTGTTGCCTGTCTTTATCTTGACTATGCACCCGATTTTGATTTGTTAAACGATCAAAATGTTTTGTTGTTCATTACGTGCCTGGCATTCCTGACAACACCGGCTTCCGCTGCCATAAAGTTCTTCATCGCCCGCTGGACACCGCACATGACCGATGGGGAAGATGAATCGCTGCAAAGCGCAGGAAAATACATTGGTATTTTAGAACGACTTTTTGTGTTTGCATTTTTTGCCTCCGGGCATCCGGAAGGAGTAGGGTTTTTAATTGCAGCCAAGTCGGTATTCCGGTTTGGTGATTTGAAGGAGGCAAAAAGCCGCAAGCTAACCGAATACGTTTTGATCGGGACGCTGGTGAGTTTTGGCATTGCCATGATTACAGGAATCATCTTTGCGAAACTCATGATTTGAATGAATCACATTTAATTGTGATAATCACATTTATCGCTGATTCCGGTGATTACCCTTCGCGCTCTTTTTTAGCTGCTTCACTGACTGCAACAGGAGCATTGATCCTGAAGATCGAATGAAATACATAGGTGATCAAAAGCCCCAGAAGGCATCCGATTACAACAGCAACAATCCTGCTCAGCGCTGAATCCCAGAGATGCGTACCCGCTATCGTTCCTTCCTGGTGTAGCAGGATAATGATCATGGCTGCCAGCGTAGACCGTGCGCCTGCATTTAACGCTAACCGATCGCAGATAAACAAAGAGATGATGGCGCCCGCTGCAAGATTCCATGGACTTGAAATGTGAAGCAGCAAAATAAGAATTCCGGTTCCGGCACCGACAAAGTTTGCCTTGATGCGGGTGAGGGCAAGGTCAAGCGCGTCTTTACCTTCCGGTGATAAAACGAGCATAACAGAGATCAAACTCCAGGTATAATCCACCCAATGGTTCAGGAAAATAAAAATGGGGAAGCAAAGGAATATGCCGGTAACACATTTGGCAGCATATATGGCCAGTGTTTTGTTTCTTGCACTCAGGTTCATTCAGCGAAATTGTATCTTCGAAGGTAATAATAATGACAACACGAAAACTATCCGCAGCCCTTCTTCAGCCTGAACTGGAATTCAGCGCCTCGCGCAGCAGCGGTCCGGGCGGCCAGAATGTGAATAAAGTAAACTCCAAAGTCACCCTGAAGTTTGATGTTCGTAACTCGTCCGTGCTGAACGAAGAAGAAAAAACGTTTCTGTTAAATAAGCTTGCTTCCCGGTTGTCAACGGAAGGTGTATTAATTCTTACCGCACAGGACAAGCGGTCGCAGTTGCAGAATAAGGAAGCGGTAATGGCCAAGCTTGATACTATACTCGCAAAAGCATTTGAGAAGAAAAAAGTACGGAAGGCAACCAAGCCTTCGAAAGGTTCGGTTCAGAATCGGATCAAAAAGAAAAAGCAGCATTCCGAAAAGAAGCAATGGCGGCAAAAGCCAAGCTGATGCACATGGCAGCTTTGATAAAGGTTGGTATATTTGTGGCCGATTATTAAAACGACCATGAGACTTGGACAATTAGCCCGCAAGCTTTCGCTCAGACCCTCACAACTGGTAGATTTTCTTGCGGAAAACAATATTCAAACAGAAGAAGGATCAAACACCCGTTTGGCGGATGAGCATACCCGGCTTATCGTGCAGCATTTTGCACCTGAAAGCCTGGAAGAAATCATGAAGCCTGCAACGGAGGAAGTGCCTCAACCGGAAGCGGAGTCGGTGCGTGAAGAGCCTGTACTTACTGAGCCTGTACTTGCTGAGCCCGAACAAAAAACGGAAGAACTCCTTGTTGTTTCTGATGATCAACCTGCCGGTGATCAATCTGAACCGGAAGTTATCCGGGTTCAGAAAATTGAATTATCGGGATTGAAAGTTCTGGGTAAGATTGACCTGCCTGAGCCAAAGAAGAAAGAGCCTAAACCTGAAGGAGAAGATTCAGCAGAAGAGCAGTCCAAACCTGAGAGAAGAGGTCCGGCAAAATCAAAACACCCGAGGCGTGAGCACGACCAGCGCAATTGGAGAAATCCGCTTGAAGCCCAGCGCCAGCGGGAGGCACGGGAACTCGAAGAGAGGCGGAAAGCAGATATCGAACGGGAAAAGGAAAAACGCAAATATCATTATCAGAATAAAGTAAAACAGGTGAAGCAACCGAAACGATCCAGGCCTTCCAAAGAGGTTGTAACCATGAAAAAACCTGTTGATACCCGGCCGGTACCTAAAACCTGGTTAGGAAAGTTCCTGCGTTGGTGGACTAACTGATAAATTTCATCTCAGCACGCTGCGACTATACCTGTTTTTGCGTGTAAGGTGCTGACGTTGTACTAACCTGCCTTGGTGAGCTTTGCTTACAGCGCTAATGCCGCTTACTTTCTGTTGAATTAAAACTTCTAATCTTTTAGAATTTCAATTTCAATCCGGTCATTAAGCCGTGCGCTGGAACTTGTTTCCTTAACAAGCATGTTTGTTCCGCCCCAGGCCATAATATCCATCCGGTCGCGCGCAATTCCGTGTTCTACGAGGTATTCTTTAACGGCTTCAGCCCTGTCTTTTGACAATTCTTTGGAAGTTCCGTTTTTCTCTACAGATCCTTTTACATCGAAGTAATTCCTCGTCTCACCCAGGCCGATAATCTTGCGCTTATCGTTGCCGTTCGTGTGGCCATGGATTTTAATTACGTAGGCCGGATTGGAATTCATCAGGTGAACTAATTCGTCAAGTTCTTCCTTCGCACGGGGAAGCATAATTACTGCATCCTTATAGAAAGAAACATTATACATGACCGATACATCCCCTTTGTCTAACCGTTCAAGCTTGAACGGTACAACCCATGCTTCATATTCATCCCGCGTTACCCCCTCGGTAAGCGCTGGGTTTGTGTAATCGACTAATTGCATAACTTCTTTATACCCGAATATCCCGCAGATAAAGGTCATCGGTTCTTCACGCTGACTTGACGGCAGCAGGATGTCGTTATAATCATAACTGTTATACGATGCCAGGTCGCGGCCCAGCTTCAGGTCCACGTTATGCACTTTCCCGGTGAATGGCTGCCCGTCAGGGCCAATTATAGCGAACTTGAAATACTTTCCTTTTGCTTTTTTAGTAGGCGGCAGCGCGGAAGCGTTGACATCCGGGGCAATCGCTACGGTCGAGGTTGTATCAACCGGGAGTACGAGTATTTTCGCTGCTGAGTCGACAGGGGCAGGCGTATCTACAGCCACAGTATCCACCACTACCGGTTCGACAATAACGGGCTCAACGGGTTCGGGCTGAACTTTTGTATCGGGTTGCGGCTGAACAACTTCGCTCAGGGAACCTCTGTAAACCCAGGCATCCGAAAAAGTAGCTTCTTTTTGAAGTACCCTGACTTCCGTAAAAGCATCATTTTTAACGTCTGTTTTAATTACATATACATAGTAAAGTTTTGAATTAGGCTTCTTTTCGTAGGTAGCCCCGAAGAACCTGCTTCGGGCGAAACCCGTAAATTTTTTCGCATTGGTTTCTTGGGCAAATGCCCCGATCACTACATAATAATGTGTGGTCTGGGCATATAAAGCGGTGCTGCCCAGGAAGGCAATCAGAAAAAATACTTTGCGTAGAGCTGATTTCATGGCGTAAGTTTTCAAGGTAAGTTAATGAAAAATTACACGCAATGGAACTCAACAGGGCAGTTTGGGGAAAAGAGTATGGCCGCCTTACGACCGCCCAAGGGTAACGGCAACCCGTTTCGGGCGGGGTGATTGTGCCCGTTCGATCAAATCTTTGTACAAACTGATCAGTTTTCTGCGGATATGCTCCTTTTCAAACTGTGTGATAAGCTGTTTGGAGACGGCAAGACCCAGATCGTAAAAAGCTGCATCTGACGTAAGTTTTGCAATCCACTGCACAAAATCGTCATGCGTATTGCCTTTAAAATATTCATTTCTGTAAAGCAATCTGTACTCGCGCAAGTCGCGGTACATAACCGGCATTCCGGAGGCTGCTGCTTCGACAGGGGCGAGGGGCGAATTTTCCTGGTGGGATAGAAAAATGAATGCATCCGCAGCGGCATACAATGCGGGCATGTCTTCCAGTGAAAAGAGGCCGGCAAATTTTATGTTTGAGGGCGCTTCCGCAATCTTTTTATTTAAGCGATTGATTCCTTCCGTCATCGCACCGAAGGGCCGCCCGCCAATCCAGCGAAATTGAATATGCGGCAACTTTTTACCGATTTCGATAAAATCTTCCGGGCCTTTGCGCTGCTGCAACTGACCGACATCCATCACGCAGAATTCACCCTCCTTTACATTCAGAATTTCACGCCCTTTTTTTCTCAGCGCCTCGGTGCGCTTCCATTTCTCTACCTGTAATGGATTTGCCATGTGTACAACCCGCGTTGTTACGCCCAACCCGCGGATGGCTTCTTCCACCATGGGGCTGATGGCAATCAGCACATCTGCGAACGAATATACCTGCTTAAAATACCAGCGCACGAAGGGCATCAATTGTTTCGCAAACGGCAATGAACCTTTAATTGAATCCGGGATTACATGCACCGTCAGAACCTTTCGCCTGGGATAAAATAATCCTTTCAGAAAAAAGTATGGACCGTAGGTATGGCTGTGCATCACATCGCCATGACCCTGGCTATTGAGCAGGACTTCAACGTCACTATGTTCCTGCAACAGCTCCGCGCATTCAATGAAGGCGGTGTTAACACCTTCTCCGCGCATTTTCAGCAGTGCGGTTTCTGAACAAACATTGATTTTTAAAAGATTGTGTGATTCGGTTGACGTAGCGTAGAGCGGCATAGTAATAGTTAGTAGTGGATACTGCAAAGCTACGCTGCAAAAACCCTGCTGTACGTTAAGTTATTATCGTTACCGGATAAGATTTTGTTAACGTTCGTTCACACCCGGCAACAGATGACAATATTCAGATAAAGTGGTTTTAATAAATAATTAACGCTGAGGATAAGTCCGGTGAGTTTTATACATGTGAGGAATTGTGTGTACAGAACCGGAGTTAACCCCATACTAAGACTCAAGCCGATCAATGCATTTACGCAGATCGTTTTTACCCGTAAGAACGTTTGCAAAAAGGTCGCCAACTTTGTCAAGGCGCTTGTGAATGGTTTTGATGGTAAAATCCAGCGGACTGAGCCCATGCCTAACTTCTTTCCACTTCAAGGGTGTGGAAACACTTGCCCCGGGTACAGGCCTGATACTATAAACCGAAGAAAGTGTTTGACCCCTTCTGTTTTGTAAGAAATCAATGTAAATGCGGCCTTTACGTTGATTTAACGGCCGTTCAACGGTTGTAAAGCCGGGGAGTTGTTCGTTGGTAAGATGCGCAATGATTTCTGAAAATGGTCTCGCCTGATCGTACGTATATGCGCCTTGTAACGGGATATAAATGTGCATTCCGGTAGCGCCTGATGTTTTGCAATAGCATGTGCAGCCTGCTTTATCCAAAATCTCTTTGATCACAAGCGCAACATCAACCACCTGGTTGAATGTGTTTTTTTCGGAAGGATCAATATCCATGATCAGGTAGTCCGGATTATCGGGTTTTTTAATGCGTGAATTCCAGGGGTTGATTTCAATGCAGCCCAGATTGTTGAGGTAAAGCAATGTTGCTTTATCGTTACATAAAATGTAGTCGATCGTTTTGTTGCCGCTCTCGGAGTAGACCTCCGTACTCTTCACCCAATGAGGCGCCTTGTCGCCTGCATCCTTGTGATAAAAACCTTTGTCTTCAATGCCGCCCGGATTACGCTTAAGCGATTGCGGACGGTCAATCAGATAGGGGAGAATGTAATCCGAAACTTTATTGTAGTAAGTAATCACATCGCCTTTCGTGTATTTCTCCTCCGGCCAGAAGATTTTGTTTTGATTGGTAAGCTTGAGTTCATGACCATCGACTTTAACGATTCGCTCATTCTCTTTGCTCGTGCCGATGTCATTTGATTTTGACTTTACTGATTTTGTGGCCGAAGGTTTTTTAATAGGTTTCTTAGCCGCGGCTTTGCTTGTTGTTTTTTTATCGGATTTACTTCTTGCTTTCACGGGCTCGTCAACATGGTCAACCTCTTCCGGTTCCTTATCAATTCTCAGGCCCATAAATACGGGATGACGCATAATTCCTTCATCGGTCAGTTCACTGAATTTCACATTGCAAACTAATTCCGGCTCCACCCAGGTTACGGCCGCATTCACCGGCACTTTTTCATCGAACGGTGATTCATCGGTAACAAGTGGTTGTAATCTGGTATGAAGCTCTTTCAGCATCTTATCGCTGAAACCTGTTCCGCTGTGACCGATATAGCGTAATTTCTTTTTATCGTAGACTCCAAGAATCAAGGCGCCAAAATATTTGCGGCTTTCGCGCGGAGCGGTGTAGCCTGCGATGATCGCCTCCTGTGTATTGACAAGCTTGATCTTCAGCCAGGAGCGGCTTCTGCGGCCTTCTTCGTAAGTGCTTT
>CAZIGG010000036.1:1940-24864 GCA_964538575.1 uncultured Roseivirgaceae bacterium | reverse complement strand
GCCAGAGCCGGGATACCTTAAAAACCGGCTTTTTAGGCTGATCACTTGTTCTTTATTGTACAAAGATGTTCAAAAATGAACACTTTTTTTGTACGGTTATGAAGTTAATCATAAGGTATCTATGATATTCTTTTAGGTATTAAGATATTGGATTGATATTTTATGAAAAACTGGATAATATCTATCACTATTGTACTGCTAGTTCAAATCAGTCTTTTTGCGCAAGAAGCATCAAAAGTAAAGTATAGACCATTTTCACTTCTGATTGTAAATCCTGACAGCATTTCATTACATAAGTCTTTAAGACCTTTTATTGACACGGTTGAAATGGATTTCAGGGAGTTTTATTACTCAGAACTTAAGCAAATGGAGTTGTTTGTAGATTTTGAGCCTGAAGAAAAGAAGCATGAAACAAAGCTAAAGATTCAACGAGCCAAGTGGGCAGAAATGGATGTCCAGAATATCAAATACTTTCAATTGATTCCCATACTGACATGTGCGGAATTATGGGATCTTTTCAATGAAGGAAATAGTCATCAGTTTTCATTTGATTATATTCCTAGAGAAGAGCTATTCTCGAACGATCTTGAAAAGATAGCCAGGTATTACGAAGTTGATTATGTTTTAACGTACAAACAGATTACGACTCCTGTCGAAAGTGGAGAACCAGTGCTAAAAATCGAAATTGAATTATTTAGTAAGAGAGACGAAAGGATAGTTTATGAAGGGATTTCTTATGGATATGCACGGTTTTATACTGACAATTCAGGGGTATTAAAGGCATGTGCCAATGATCTACAATGCATGCTGGAATCAGGTGTTATTTCTAGCTCGGCAGATTTATTTAACTTCTTAAAAAAAGAACAAAAGAAGTATTGATAAAAAAATCAATTCCCCCACACATCAACCCTGTCCAAATACACCACATACTTCCGTGCATCTGTAAGTAAGGTATAAAGTGATTTTTTATCCGTAGTCTCTTCGCGTCTTGAACCATCAAACAAATCGTAAAAGATCAGCTTGTCATCTTTTTTATAATACAACTCTTCCCCCAGGAAATTGAAATAGGAGACGCCCAGTGCAGCAATTTTTTTTATCTGTTTGCCAAGGCCATTGAAAATGAGAATACCCGTATTTTTCTCCAGCACAAAAAGAAAATTCTGGTACTCGCGTATGGCAATAATTTTCGGCTCACCTTCAAACTGAGTCCTGTCAATCAGCGCTTCGGCAATAATTTTTGAGGCTTTCGGATCGAAACGTTTTATGCTCCAGTCAGCTTTGTCCACGATCCAAACGTTGTTATCACCTGAGGAGGTGGTTAGTATGGGTTCAAGTGCGTAATGATCCTCGATGGAAAATTCCTGCTTGGTTTCCGGTGAAAAGAACGAGCCCTTCTTAGCATCGGCAAAATAGATGAACATGCGGGCGCCATCGCGCGGCTCAAACACGGTCGGTGTTTTTTCGAACTCCATGTTGGCCACGGACATGCCGAGCGTATCAAACTTCGAGATTTTATTATCGGTGTGAAGGATGTATAGATCGCCTGGCCGGTCAACATAAGCTGAGGCAACATCCTTAATGTCTATTGTGGTAATTTTTTTTTGTGCTGATGTGGAAAATGAAACGATAAAAATCAGCGCTGCTAAATAGAATTTCATGCTACGTGTTAAATGTTTTAAGCTCAAGCTGCTTGCCATCGTATGCTGCATAGGTATTGAAATTCACCCATTCGCCCAGGTTGATGTATCGGCTGTTCTCCGACACTTTCAAATCCAATGGCAAATGCCGGTGGCCGAAGATGTAAAAATCATGATGATCTTTCTTTTCCAGGTCTTTGCAATACGTCAGCAGGAACTCGTTCTCTTCTCCTTTAAACTTCTCTTCGCGCTTAATATTGCTGATGCGGCTCCTGCGCGACCAGAAATGTGCAATGCCCATGCCAACGTTCGGGTGAATCCAGCCGAAAAGCCACTGGCAAAACCCGCTGTTGAAAAACCATTTCAGGATTTTATAAGTGGTATCGCCCGGCCCGAGGCCATCGCCATGGCCGATCAGAATTTTCTGATCGTTTACATGCAGCAATACAGGATCGCGGTGAATGGTGATATTCAGCTCTTTCTTAAAATAATCGAACATCCACATATCGTGATTACCCGTGAAGAAGGTTACCGGAATCCCGGAATCGGTAAACTCGGCCAGCTTGCCCTGTAAACGAATAAAGCCTTTAGGGATTACGTGCTTGTACTCAAACCAGAAATCAAAAATATCGCCCATCAGGTAAACGCTTTGTGCTTCGCTTTTAATCGAATCCAGCCAACGCACGATCCTGCGCTCACGCGCAAGGCTTTCTTCCGCATTCGGTACGCCTAAATGGAAATCCGATGCGAAGAAGATTTTTTTGCCGGTCGGGAGCGTGATGGTCATTCAATTAATAATTCTCTAAAAGAAATCCCCTCCGCACGTTAAAGCAAATGTGCGTCTGCATGTCTTGCTTTTCATAGGGAGGGGATTCCTCGGTCGATGTTAACACTTATAATTTTTAAGAGCAGTCACTCCCTCGGAATGACGTGCCTGCTTAATTTTTTACTGTTTATTCCCCGTCAGATCAGGCGTTTCGCTTTCGGGAATGCTGTCTTCTGCAGGGCGTGTCTGTTCTTTCTTCTCAGCTTCCTCTGACTTTTCCTTACCGTTAGTAAACTCCTGGTAGGTAGTCAGTTTTTCAAACGGACGCTTTCCGATCAAACGTTCAAGGTCTGACTGGAACAAAATTTCTTTTTCCAGCAATTCTTTGGCAATCACTTCCAAATGTATGCGGTGCTTTTCGAGCAACGCTTTTGTACGGTTGTAGCATTCGTCAATGATGCTCTTCACTTCCTTGTCAATCCGCTCTGCCGTAGCATCCGAATAGGGTTTCTGAAATGAATAATTATCACTTGATTTTGAATCATAGAACGACATGTTGCCGATCTCCTTGTTCATACCATAAACAGTTACAATGCTGTACGCCATTTTGGTAATGCGTTCCAGGTCACTCAATGCACCGGTAGAGATTTTCCCAAACATGATTTCTTCGGCTGCACGACCGCCAAAGGCCATACACATTTCATCGTTCATCTGTTCGGTCTGGTAGAGGAACTGTTCCTTCGGCAGGTATTGAGCATACCCTAACGCAGCAATACCGCGCGGTACAATGCTCACCTTCACCAACGGATCGGCATGTTCCAGGAACCAGCCTGCTACCGCGTGACCGGCTTCGTGGTAGGCAACAATCTTCTTTTCTTCCGGGGAAATGATCTTCGTTTTCTTTTCCAGGCCACCGATTACGCGATCGATAGCATCCTGGAAATCAATCATCTCAACGGTTTTCTTATCCTTACGTGCTGCGATTAAGGCAGCTTCGTTACAAACGTTCGCAATTTCCGCTCCGGCAAAGCCGGGAGTTTGTGCGGCAAGTTTTTTAATATCAACTGACGGATCAATCTTGATTGGCTTCAAATGAACTTTGAAGATTGCCTCGCGGCCAATGATATCCGGCTTGTCAATACTGATCTGACGATCGAAACGACCCGGGCGTAAAAGCGCTGAGTCAAGAACATCCGGTCTGTTGGTTGCGGCAAGAATGATCACCCCTGAGTCGGTTGCAAAGCCATCCATCTCCACCAGTAATGAGTTCAGCGTATTCTCACGTTCGTCATTTGCGCCCGGCATCTGGCCACGACCGCGTGAACGGCCGATCGCATCGATCTCATCGATGAATACGATACACGGAGCTTTTTCTTTTGCCTGCTTGAACAAATCACGCACGCGCGCAGCGCCCACACCTACAAACATCTCCACGAAATCAGAACCTGATAACGAGAAGAATGGAACAGCAGCCTCACCGGCTACGGCTTTTGCAAGTAATGTTTTACCGGTTCCCGGAGGGCCCACAAGCAACGCGCCTTTTGGAATCTTACCGCCAAGCTTGGTGAACTTCAACGGAGTTTTCAAAAACTCAACGATCTCCTGAACTTCTTCTTTTGCTTCATCCAGCCCGGCAACATCCGAGAATGTGATCTTTACTTTGTTGTCTGCATCAAACAATGCAGCTTTTGATTTCCCGATGTTAAAGATTTGTCCGCCCGGACCGCCACCGCCCGTCATCCTGCGCATGAGCATCCAGAAACCGACCAGTAACAATAAGAGCAATCCCCATGAGAGGAATTCTTTGAATACGTTAATGCGGGTTTCAGAAACCAACGGAGGCTTGTTATCCGCGCGCAGGTTGCGGTACCAACTGTCGAAGTTGTCGACAGAGATGATCTTCATTTTATAGTGCGGGCCGGTTGCGTTTGAGCTGATCGGACTTTCCTTAATATCATCACTGTATTTTGCATTCGTAAGTGCATCAGCCGTTAACGTCACCTCAACCATCTCCTGATCCTTAATCAATGCAAGCTTTTTAACATCGCCTGCCTTGATCATGCTTTCCAAACGCGGCTGCTCAATTTCTTTCAGGGTATTTGATGAAGTCGCATAAACCACTCCCATAATCACGGCCACGGCAATGAGGATTACCCACATCTGGTAGTTTCCGCGCGGGGCTTTAGGCGGCTGTATTTTATTTCTTTCCTTGTCTGCCATTCTGTTGTCTGATTCTTAAATAAGTTGATTCAATAACGCGTTTGCGGGCAATTAGTTCTTATGCGCATCTATTTCAGTCATTTCTGCATCGCCCCACAATTTTTCAAGCGCAAAAAAGTCCCGTTTATCTTTTCGGAAAACATGAGCGACCACATCGAAATAGTCGAGAAGCATCCACTCTTTATTGTTTTTTCCTTCTACGTGCCAGGGATTTTCTTTTACGGCTTTGTAAACCTCTTCGTCAATTGACTGAGTAATAGCGTCTAATTGCTTATCGGAGCCTCCTGAACAGATAACGAAGAAGTCGGCTACGGCATTTTTAACTTTTCTCAGATCCATCACCAGGATGTCGGCAGCTTTCTTTTCCACCATTCCCTTCACTACTGCATCACAAAGCTTTTTGGAACTGCCATCCTTTCTTTTTTTCGCCATTCAGCTAAATTCGGTTTAATTGCAAAACTAACGAATAATTCTTGTATAAAATCCCTGCCAATACGCTTTTCACGGGTCAGACGCTGGTTTATATGCCAGAATGTCACTCCACCAATGCGGAGGCTTTAAAGGTACTCCAAAGCAATGCGCAGGTTGCAGAAGGCACGGTGATTATTACGGATAATCAAACAGCAGGGCGGGGTCAGCGCGGAAATACCTGGGAAAGTGAGGCGGGCAGGAATCTTACGTTCTCCATTGTTCTGAAACCAACATTTCTACATCCGAAAGATCAGTTTAAGCTGAATATGGCGGTATCGCTGGGATTGTATGATTACCTGACTTCGCAAGTAACCGATGTAAAAATCAAATGGCCGAACGACATGATGCTGGATGATAAAAAAACGTGCGGCATGCTGATTGAAAATCAAATTAACGCGCAGCAAATTCAATCAAGCGTTGTCGGGATTGGATTGAATGTTAACCAGCAGAACTTTTCGCTGCCAGCGGCTACTTCTATGGCAGTTAAGAAAGGGCATGCATTTGAGTTGAATGAAGCGTTAGCAGAATTGTTACAGTGGATTGAAGCACGGTATCTTCAACTGAGAGCAAATATTGATTTGAAAGAGGAATATGTAGCGGCTTTGTATGGAGCAGGAGAGAAGCGAAGGTTTAAATCGGGTGAGGAGGTTTTTGAAGGTGTGATTTCAGGAATTGATTCTGCTGGATTGTTGGAAATTAATGTAGCGGAAGGTAAACGGTATTTTGATTTGAAGCAGGTGCAGTTTTTGTAACCGTCATCCCGAGCGGAGCGAAGGATACGCTCATCAATATTCTTCTGATACGTCTTTTGATAAGTCTTTTTTCGATGTATTATTTAGGTTTTTCGGGGTACTCCGAACGGGTTTGTGCAGCAATCCAGTAAGCGGCCTTGTATTTGAATGTTGGGAAGGACTGACTTCACTATACTTGCTTAAGTATCTGTAATTTTCATTATTTTTAAAGATTAAAATTCCAAAAAAATGGATTGGTCGTCTTACATCGAACAAAAGCCAGAGGTTTTAAGAGGAAAGCCTGTTATCAAAGGGACAAGAATAGGGGTTGACCTTATCCTTGAAAAGATTGGTAACGGAGAGAATATTCAGGACATTCTTCTGGCATATCCACATTTAACACTTCAGTCGGTGTTGGCCTGCATTTCCTATGGAGCAAGCCTGGTGCGCAATGAAATTCTGATTGATGTTGCCTGATTTTCCGTTAATCATCGCAGACGAAAGTGTTGATGGAAGAATTGTACAGGCTTTAACAGTTTCGGGATACAGCGTTTTTGCAGTGGCCAAAGAGTGTGCCGGTATTTCAGATAGCGAGGTTATTCAACTTGCCCTTTCAAAAGGGGCATTCATTATAACGGAAGACAAAGATTTTGGAGATGAACTTATTTATAAAAAGTCGTCTAAAAATACGGGTAGTTTACTTCTGCGCTTGATGGACGTACCCATTGAAGTTAGGATTACGGTAGTCTTACAAGTGATTGATACAAACAGAGATACATTGCAAAATGCCTTTTCGGTGCTAACGTCTAAAAAGCTAAGAGTCAGAAAATATCATGAATTGTAATATGGGTATGATTGTGGTGGAGCAGTGCGAATCCCGCTCATCATTATTCTGTTTATAAACCCTGCATTTGAGTTATCTTCACGCCTCGAATGTTATTTTTGAACTTCACGTAAACACATGATTAGCGTTACAGGTCTTTCATTCGCTTATGCACCTCAGCGAAGCATTTCCTTCCCGGATTTTTCGCTGAACAAAGGCGAGCATTGCCTGTTGTTGGGTGAATCGGGCAGCGGGAAGACAACCCTGCTTCACCTGATGGGCGGATTGCTGAGGGGTTACAACGGAACGTTGCAGCTTGCAGGCGCTGAGCTTTCATCGTTATCAGAGGGTGCATTGGATAAATTCCGCGGGAAGAACATCGGATTCATCTTTCAGAAGAACCATTTGATCAGTGCGCTGTCGGTTGAGAAGAATGTGATCATGTCGTCTTACCTGGCGGGAGTTGAAATTGACCGGAAACATGCGCACGATGTTTTGATTGAACTTGGCTTAGGCGAAAAAATCAAAAGCTCAGTTAAAGAAATAAGCCAGGGCCAGGCGCAGCGCGTGGCTATTGCACGGGCCGTAGTGAATCACCCCTCCGTTATTCTTGCGGATGAACCGACTTCCGCACTGGATGACAAAAATTGTGAACGGGTAATTAGCCTGTTGCTGGATGTTGCCGCGCGTAATAATTCTACCCTTGTTGTCGCCACGCACGATCAGCGGTTAAAAGATAAAATTAAAAAGCAGATCATTTTATAATGAACGTACTGGTTCTTGTCTGGAGTTATTTAAAAGCAAAACCGCTTAACACAGCGCTCAACATTGTATTGCTCGCGCTGGGTATTGCGGTAATCACCGTGCTTCTCTTATTTAATAAGCAGCTTGAAGAAAAAATTTCATCCAACGCAAAAGGTATCGATCTTGTGGTGGGCGCTAAGGGAAGTCCCCTGCAATTAATTCTCTGCAACATTTTTCATATCGATTTCCCGACCGGGAACATTAACCTGAAAGAAGCGGAACAGGTTTCGAAAAGCAGGCTCATTAAAAGAGCAGTTCCGCTTGCGCTGGGCGACAGCTATCAATCGTATCGGATTGTAGGCACAACTAATGAGTACATTGAGCTTTACCATTTAGAACTTGCCCAGGGCGAATGGTGGGATCATGAATTAGAAACTACCATCGGTGCGAACGTTTCGGAAGGATTGAAACTTAAAGTAGGCGATACGTTTCAAAGTACACATGGCCTGGTGGAAGGCGGAAGCGGTCACGAAGAGCAAAAGTTTGTTGTACAAGGGATTTTAAAAAGAACAAATACGGTTGCCGATAACTTAATCCTGACAAGCGTTGAAACGGTCTGGCATGTGCATGAACATTCAGCCGCTGATTCTGTTGAGTACGAGGAACACGAAGGTCATGAAGAACACGATTCAACCTTTGTTGCTTCGCGGCTAATCCCAACCCATCACGCTGGCGACTCAACCAAAGAAGTTACTTCCTTACTCATTCAGTATCGTTCACCGATGGCAGCCATTCAGTTGCCGCGCATGATCAACGGAGAGAGCAAGCTTCAGGCAGCGTCACCTGCCTTTGAAACTGCACGATTGTTTTCTATCCTGGGTGTTGGCGTTGACATCCTGACCGGTTTTGCTTACGTGCTGATCTTTATTTCTGCGTTAAGCGTTTTCATTGCGCTTTATAATTCCTTAAAAGAAAGACGGTACGACCTGGCCATTATGCGGTCGATGGGCGCATCCAAAACAAAGCTCTTCGTGAATGTGTTGCTGGAAGGCGTAACGTTAACTTTTCTGGGAAGTGTTTTCGGACTCTTACTCGGTCATGGTATTTTAGTGATTCTGGGTGCTGCCGTTGAAGAAACCCGAAAAGCCGGCATCACCGGGATTGTTTTCTATTCGGCAGAATGGATTATTTTGGCGGGAAGTTTGTTACTTGGAATATTATGCGCGTTAATTCCTGCACTCCAGGCTTACCGCACCGATATTTCGAAGGTTTTAGCAGGAAATTGATATGAAGAATCTATTGTTTGCTTTTTTGATGCTGGCCACCGTTTCTGTTTTTGCGCAAGGCAAAACAGATGCATGGAATGAATTTGCTAAAACCAAGTACGAACCAAAATACTTAGAGAAGATTGGCGAATATCAATTTTATCCCACGTTCACACCGGAAGTACAAGCCCTGGCAGGAAAAGAGATTTCCCTTGAAGGTTTTTATGTTCCGTTCGCGCCTGAAGAAGGCAATTATATTATTCTCTCCAGGCTGCCCATGAGCCAGTGTTTCTTTTGCGGAGTGGGCGGACCCGAAACCATTGTTGAGGTAAACTTCAAAGGCGCACCGCCCAAATTTAATAATGATGACCTCGTAACCGTAAAAGGCAAGCTCAAGCTTAATGCCGATGACATTGATCATATGAATTTTATCATCACCGAAGCGGTAGTTATTAAAAAGTAGCGGGTTACTTCATTATTGTTAGGACTTTAATTCTCAGTTGTTTGAAAAAGCTTATCCTAAACCTGTTTTTGTTAACTCTTTTTTGCCTCGCAGCAGAAGCACAGGTTAAGAACATCCTGCTTGACCCAGCGGATGCACATGAGCCTTCCGTAGCCATTAATCGTAATGATGTACAGAATATTGTGGCATCATCCGCTCCCGATAATATTTACTATACCCGCAATGGCGGATTCTCATGGGAGAAAACAAAGCTGATATCCGCGTATGGAACGGTCGGTAATCTGACCTTGCTGGCAGACTTTAAGGGTAATTTCTATTGTCTCCTTCAGGTAAAGAAAAATGGTAAAAGCAAAATCGCTGTTCAGGCATCAGCCGATGGCGGTAAAACCTGGACAGAGGGCGCACTCATCAGCAGTGACACAACTAAGTATGCCATCAGTCCCAAAGCGGCTGTTGACAGAAAAGGAAATTTATTTGTTACCTGGACCGACTTTGATATCTACGAAAGCGATAATGAGAATTGTATTTCGAGGGTTTTATTAAGCCGCTCATCGAATGGAAAAAAATGGTCGAAACCCATAGAGCTTTCGCAGACCCACGGCAATTGCAAAAATGATGACCATACGCCTGCGGGTGCCATGGCCGCGGTGATGGGGGGTAGTGAACGTGCATTTGCAGCCTGGGCAAACCAGGAGAAAATATTTTTCGACCGGGCCTTTGACGGAGGTACTACGTGGTTAACGAATGACCTGGCCATTGCCGAACAGGTGGGCGGCTGGCGAATGGAAATTCCCGGGGTTCAAAAAGCTAACGGAATGCCCATGTTACTTTGCGACAATACTAAAAAATCGAACATGACGGGTGCTTTGTATATGGTATGGGCCGACCAGTTGCGCGGAGAAAACGACACGGATATCTGGTTTACGCGATCCTTGAATTTTGGCGATAACTGGAATCAGCCCATTCGGGTAAATAATGACAGTCCGGGCAAACAGCAGTACCTTCCTTTTATGGCGTTTGATTCCGAAACCGGCTACATCTATATCGTTTATTACGACAGGCGTAATTACATGAACGAGACGACCGATGTTTACATAGCGTATTCAAAAGACGGTGGAGCAACCTTTAAAGATGTGAAGATCAGTGAAGCCTCGTTTGTTGCCGATGCTGCCGTAACCATAGGAAACTACATTGGCATATCCGCGCATGCCGGCCTTATTACACCTGTCTGGACGCGTACGGAAAACGGAAAAAGCAGTGTTTGGATCAGTGTGATCAAACAGGCGGATATTGAAAGTGTAAAGTAGGTCAGCAATCTTTCGAATCAACATCGCAGGCTTCGCCTGTAGCCGTAAGTTCCTTACCAATATCTTCAAAAGCATTGATGAACGTTTCGCTGGCTTGAGCACCCGAGACTCCGTATTTGTTATTGATAATGTAAAAGGGAACACCAGAAATGCCCAGCTTTTGCAACTCATGCTCAGCGTGCTCTATTTCTGCAAGTCCTTCAGTTGAGGAGAGAAGTGTTTCAACCGCTTGCTTTGATAGTCCGGCATTCGCGGCAACTGAAACGAGGTTTTCTTTTTTGGAAAGATCTGTTCCCTGCTCGAAATACGCCTTCATAAAGGCTTCTTTAACTTCAGGTTGTTTGCCTTCTTTTTTGGCAAACTGAATAACGCGATGCGCATTACGCGTATTCGGAGATACCCTTTGCTTGCTGAAATCAAAGTTTAACCCTTCCTGCGCAGCAACGGCTGTAGTATTGGCCGTAATTTCATCATACCGTTCTTCGCCTCCGAATTTGGCCGAGAGGTATTGCTTTTGATCAACGCCTTCCACCGGCATTTGAGGGTTTAGTTCAAAGGGATGATATTCAACCTCAAAATCATACTTGTCAGCCAGGGTTTGCATGGCCTTTTCAATTCTCCGCTTGCCAATGTAGCACCACGGGCATACCACATCGGAAACAATGTCAACTTTGATCTTCGGTTTCGTCATATAAATCGGAACTTGGGTAATAACAGGCTTGTAAAAGTAATGGTTCAACACCCTTGCTAACAATCACCATAAACCTTGTGTAATTGATAAACCTTTATAATATCTTTGTGCTTGTAAAAAGAACAATCAATGAAAACCACTACCGATTCGACCGTAAAATTTAAGGTTAAGGACGCTTCTCTGGCTGCCTGGGGCCGTAAAGAAATAACACTGGCTGAGGCTGAAATGCCCGGCTTAATGGCCATCCGCGAGGAGTATGGCGCTAAAAAACCTTTAAAAGGCGCACGTATTGCAGGCTGCCTTCACATGACAATCCAGACCGCTGTGCTGATCGAAACGCTGATTGAATTGGGCGCTGAAGTAAGCTGGTCGTCATGCAATATTTTCTCCACCCAGGATCACGCTGCTGCGGCTATCGCTGCTGCCGGTATCCCGGTGTATGCCTGGAAGGGTATGAACGAAACAGAATTTGACTGGTGTATTGAGCAGACCCTGTTTGCCTTTAAAGACGGCCAACCTTTGAATATGATTCTGGATGATGGAGGTGACCTGACCAACATGGTACTGGATCGCTACCCTGAACTTGTACAGGGCATCCGCGGGATTTCAGAAGAAACCACTACCGGAGTTCACCGCTTGATCGAACGTCAGCACAATGGCAAACTGCCGTTGCCTGCGATCAACATCAACGATTCGGTTACTAAATCAAAATTCGATAACAAATACGGTTGTAAGGAATCCCTGGTAGATGCAATCCGCAGGGCTACGGATGTGATGATGGCCGGTAAAGTAGCCGTTGTTGCCGGATACGGTGATGTGGGTAAAGGTTCGGCTGCTTCACTACGCGGTGCAGGTGCCCGGGTGATTGTTACCGAGATCGATCCGATCTGTGCATTACAGGCTGCCATGGATGGTTATGCCGTTAAGCGAATGGACGATGCGGTGAAAGAAGCAGACATTGTTGTAACAGCAACCGGTAACCATGGTATTATCGTTAGCCGTCATTTTGAGTCCATGAAGGACAAAGCAATCGTGTGTAACATCGGTCACTTCGATAATGAAATTGATGTTGCCTGGCTGAACAAAAATGCATCGAAGGATGAAGTGAAGCCTCAGGTTGATCTTTATACATTGAAAAATGGCCGTCAGGTTATTTTGCTCGCAGAAGGCCGTTTGGTGAATCTCGGCTGTGCAACCGGTCACCCTTCGTTTGTAATGTCGAACTCATTCACGAACCAGACATTAGCCCAGCTTGAGCTTTGGAACAATACCGATAAGTATGAAAACAAAGTTTACATGCTTCCGAAACATTTGGATGAGAAAGTAGCAAACCTTCACCTGAAGAAGATCGGTGTGGAGTTAGAAACACTTTCTCCTGAACAGGCGAAATACATTGGCGTGGAGATTAAAGGACCTTTCAAGCCTGATTACTACAGATATTAATGGCAGATCGTAAATAAGGACACGTCATCCCGTAATACAGAACCCCGGTTTCATTGTGTCCGCAATCAAGGATAAAAGTCTTCCCCAAAGTACGGGAAGACTTTTTATTGACTAATCCCCCAATGTGTTGAATTATTCAACACTTCTGAGTATTCACAAAATTCTGCTAACGTTTGCAAAACACTAAAAATCAATATGTTATAACGATGAATGTTTTAAGGCACAGTTTTTCGACAGGAGGTGACGTTAATAAATTCTTAAACTATTAAATCAAATTGTGCTATGAAAAAATTAATCTTATCTGCCGCTGCCGTGTTGTTCTTCTTTGCTGCCCAGGCTCAAACTGAAGCTTCAGCGCCCGCAGACCAAACTGAAACTGTTGCCCAGGACAAGAAAACTGAAATTAAGTATGACGAGCTTCCGCAAGCCGTAAAAACCACGTTATCTGGCGATGATTACAAAAGCTGGGAAGTGGTGAAAGTCTGGCATAACACCACGAAGGATAACTATGAAATCGAGGTGAAAAACAGTGCAGCAGAAACAAAAACGCTGAAGTTTGACAAAGAGGGCAAAGAAATCACAACGCTTTAGGATTTTTGCATTAATAAATCTGTAAACAGAAGAAAGCCTGAAGGAATTTGGGCTTTCTTTTTTATTTTAAGGCCATGCCTGAAGTTTTAGTAATTGAAGATGACCGTACGTTTTCCCGTATCCTGGAAGGATTTCTTTCAAAGCAGGGCTATACCGTAACCGTGAAACATACCGGCCAGGACGGCCTGCAGGCAATGGATCAGAAAAGCTATCGCCTTGTCCTGCTGGATTATCGTTTGCCGGATGCAACGGGCATGGATATTTTGAATGAGATCAGGAGGCGTAGCAATGCACCGGTTATTATTATGACAAGCTTCTCGGATGTCCGCACGGCTGTTAAGGCAATCAAGGCCGGGGCATTTGAATACATAACCAAGCCTATAAATCCCGATGAACTTTCTTTGCTCATTCGTGAGGCGCTTCATGAGGGAGAAAAACCTGTTCCGGCAACTGAAGAATTTGTGTATGGCGAGAGTGAACGGTCCCTTCAGCTTCAAAAGCTGGTAGACGTAGTCGCTCCGTCTGATCTATCCGTAATCATTGAAGGAGAAAGCGGAACAGGTAAAGAATATGTTGCCCGGTCTATTCACAAGTTAAGCAACCGGACAGACAAACCTTTTGTTGCAGTTGATTGCGGAGTACTGTCAAAAGAACTGGCCGCGAGCGAATTGTTTGGCCATGTAAAGGGCGCATTTACAGGCGCAGTACAGGATAAAGACGGGCAGTTTTTGGCCGCAGATGGCGGAACTCTTTTTTTAGACGAGGTTGGAAACCTGGGGTATGAAGTGCAGGTTCAGTTGTTGCGGGCCATCCAGCAGCGATCCATCCAGCCTGTAGGCGGAAACCGCCCGGTAAACGTTAATGTTCGGATTATTACGGCCACCAACGATGATCTTTCGGCTAAAGTTAAAGAAGGAAAATTTCGTGAAGACCTGTACCACCGCCTCAATGAATTTAAGCTGCAGGTTTCCCCGCTGCGCGACCGCCCGGAAGATCTTGTGCAGTTTGTTAAGTATTTTATCCGGATTGCTAACCGGGAATTGAACCGTCAGGTTAACGATCTTGACGCTGATGTCTGGAAAATTGTGAACCGTTACGAATGGCCCGGAAATCTGAGGGAACTCAGGAATACAATCCGGAGAGCTGTGTTGCTCTCCTCAGAGAACCTGATCAATAAAAGTGTATTGCCGGCTGAAATGGTTGATCCTCCTTCGCTGAAAGAATCGTCAAACCTGTACGACCTGAAAGCGCTCCAGGAAAGGAATGAGCGCGAACTGATCCTTAAAATACTGGCGGATACCCGTTTTAATAAATCAAAAACAGCAAAGCTTCTTAACATTGACCGCAAGACGTTGTATCTGAAAATGGAAAAGTACGGAATTAAATAGCTTGGCTTAGCTCCAGCGCTTTATCCCGGATTAACGCCTGAAAACTTCTAAGGTCTTTCGCAAGCTGCTGTATCCGTTGATGCAGGGAATGATCATAGCCTGAGCTGATTAATTGTTTCTCAGCTTCCTTTAATCGTACGGACAGGGCTACTCCGCCCAACTGGCCTACCCGTCCTGTTAATTTGTGAAGAACTTCGCGTAATGCTGCATCATCTTTTGATTCCAACAGTTGTTCAAGCAAAAGCAAATCCGTATCTGTCTCTTCCACAAACTGGTTCATAACTGTGGATTGCAGGGACTTATCGTGAAAGGTCATTTTATACAGCGCTGTAAAGTCGATATCGCTGGTTAATTCTGTATCATCATTTGATTTTATTCCCAGGCAGCCTAAGAAATCACTTTCATGAAAAGGTTTTAACAATACGGAATCGAAGCCTGCATTCAAAAGACCGGCTTGTTCATCCGGCAGTGCATGTGCCGTGAGCGCTATAATCGCAAGCTTGTCTCCATATTTTTCACGCAACACCCGGCAGAGTTCTGTTCCATTGATGGAAGGCATCCGTATATCCAGGAAAATATGTGACACGGTATCTTCAGGGTTCATGGTCGTTACCCTTTCCGGATTTTGAATCGTCTCATGGTCCACCGCGTGATTTTTGAGAATAATCGAACACAACCTGAGGAGGAGCGGGTCGTCATCCACCACCCATACTTTTTGGTGCATCCCGACTTTTTTTGAGGGATTTGAAGAAGCGGCAATGTCGTGTTGAAGGGAATGCCTGTTAAATGCCAGGGTTACCGTAAAGGCTGAGCCTGCGCCCGGTTTACTCTCAACTTCTACAGTGCCGTGCTGTGCATCGAGCAGCGATTTTACAATGGTCAGCCCAAGACCGGTGCCTCCGTATAAACCGCTTGTGGCGGCATCCGCCTGCTCAAACTGGTTGAATATCCGGTTCACCGTTTCTGCATCCATCCCGATTCCGGAATCCGATACCTTGATGACGCATCGGACTGAATGATCGAATTCTTTTACGTGTGCCGTCAGGCTTATAAACCCCTGGTGCGTGAATTTAACCGCATTGCTGAGAATATTGAATAAGACCTGCTGAAGCCTGAACGCATCGCCCGAAACCTCCAGTCCGCTATCGATCGCAATCTCCCTGTGAAGTGTCAGCCCTTTTTTATCCGCCTGGATTTTTATGGCCGACAGCACCTGGCCGATGCTTTCTGTGAGATTGAAAGGTTGATTTTGGAACGTCATCTTACCGGATTCAATTCGGCTGTAGTCCAGCACTTCATTAACAATGTGCAGCAGGTGATCGGAAGAAGATTGAATTGCTTCAACAGCTTCGTTTGAAACACCCTGGCCGGTTTTAAGCTGCTCGGAATAACCGATAATGGATTGAAGCGGGGTGCGGATTTCATGACTCATGTTTGAGAGAAAGCGCTGCTTCACAAGGCTTAGCTGTTCCGCTTCGTCTTTTGCCGTTATCAGTTGTTGCCGGTAGTAATTGCTTTTGCTGATGTCCGTCAGGATGAAGAAAAGGAGGGAAGCGGCCAGGAGGAAAAACACGACCAGGAAAATAATGATCCGCTCAATGCTGAGGTTTACCAGCCGGGCAGCAGATGCATTGTTCTCGCGCATGACTCTCACTTCCTCGGTTTCAACCTCGTGCAGAATGGTGAGCAGCTCGTTGAGGAGCGCTGTGTTTATATTGATGAACCGCAGTTCACGCTGGATCATTTCCCGGTTTTTCGAGCGCTGATCGGTATTCAGGGTTTTAAGGAGCCGGCTTATGTGGTAAACAGCGCTGTCCCTCTTGGTCAGGGGGATGGTATCGGCAACAATACTGACCTCCTCCTGCACCTGGATCAGTTGTTTAGGTTGTTCTTTTTTCTTTGTAAAGAGTTTTTTCAAAAACGACCGTTCATCTTTTTCAGGGGTTTGCTCAAGCGGTATGTAAGAGGTTACCGTCTTTTGATTTTGCTCGGTGATAATGGTGGTGTCAAAGGGTACGGTATGTTCAGACAATACATCCGACAGGGAATCAAGCCGGAGCAGGAAAGCCCGGTTGCCTGAGTTTTCATACTTTACGCTCAGGAAGTTTATGAAGAGCTTGTCGCGCTCGGTCATAATTTCTTCCATTTCATAAATGCGCTTTAACTGCGCTTCATTTTCCCAGTCCATCGTTTTCAGTGTGTCCAGGATCAGGAAAAGATCTTTATTATTGCTCAGAAGCCGTGACGATGGGGATTTATAGCTTTTAGCGATTTCTGTCCGCTGCTCCTGGTCCAGGCTCGTTATTTTCCTGAAAAGCTCATTCAGGGTCCGGAGTTTTTTATTGGGCTCAGAAAGCTCATCTACGGTGCCCATGAGTTCATGAAAGCTGAAGTAGGCAATGCCAAGCGCAAGCGCAATACCGGTAAAGGCAAGCAGGAAAGCCGCAATAACTTTGCTGCGTGTTCCTTGGAAAAACGGCTTGGAAACAGGTTCCGGCATAACTCGCTGAGTTCTTAACTCCGGTAAGTTAAGAACTACTTAAAAAAAAGAACCTGCGGGAAGGATAAATGGCTGTTAAGTCCTTTTAATCGCCAGATTTTAATCCGCTAATAGTTCATTTTTGACCTGCGGTGAAACCAGGGTTTTAAAACAGCCCGGTCTAAAATCATAAAAGCAAGCGCCAGGTTCATTAAAATAACAATGTTGATCACGAGCTTTCCGTTAAACGGAATAGAAGGAATGTACTCTCTAAGCTGATCGTTGGGAATGATATTCTGATCAACCGTAATGCTCGTAACGTTGTTGAATGCGCCTCCTGCCATCAGCAAAAGGGCAACACCGATGGTTACTAAAATTCCGGCCAGCACCAGGATTTTGTTTCGCGAGGGAAGGCCCAGCGTAACAGCCGATGCCCGGTGAAGATTATTCATAACCTTCTGCGTAAAATTAACCGAAGGCTGTTCAATGCGCACCGATTGCAAATACCGGTCGATTGAACTTAGCTCCTGATCATCTTCGGCAGCTTTATTAAATTTCTTTAACTCCTCGTTTTCCTCGTTCATACCTATAAAGTTAACGCTTCTTTTTGAAGTATACCTTTCAATTCTTCGGCCAGCCGCTGGCGGGCGCGGTGCACGCGCACTTTCACGGTATTGGCCTGCGTACCCGTGATTTCAGCAATTTCCTCCAGCGAAAACTCTTGTAAGTAAAACAGGTTTACCGCCAGCCGGTCGGCATCGTTGAGCTTGCGCATGGCCAGCTCAATAAACCTTTTCTTGTCATCATGTTCCACATTGCTTTCACCTTCGTGCCGCTGCGTGAGGTGAACATTGTCTATGCTCTGAAAAATCGCTTTCGACTTGCGTTTATAACTGATGGCTGTATTAAACGCGATACGGTACAGCCATGTAGAAAACTTTGCTTCCCGGTTGAATTTAGATAAGCTGTTAAAGGCTTTAATAAATGCATCCTGGGCTGCTTCTTCAGCCTCGGGCCGGTTTTGTAAAACCTTTAAGGCGATCGTAAAGGCATAGCCTTTATACCGGTTAACTAACTCCGCATACAATTGCTGCTCGCCTGCGATAATCCGGTCGATCAGCGAATTTTCATCTGTCATGACGGTGCTTGGACGCAAACCTTTCAGCTAAAGTTACAGGTTAGAGCAGGTAATTCAATTAACTATGAAAGTTTGGTTAAGCCTGTAACCTGATTTAAAAGCCCTGCGTCATAGAGCCAGATTTCATTTAAAACTGAGAATTATGGAAGGTTTAATAGTTGCTTTAGCAGTTACGCTGCCCCTGATAGGGTTATTCGTGATGCTGGTTTATTTACGCAGGATGGAGAATTCAGAGAGACTCTCCATGATTGAAAAAGGCGTTGACCCCTCACTTTTTGCCCGGAAGAAAAGAGGTTCCTCCGGAACACTTCGGATTTCATTACTGCTGATTGGAATTGGTTTCGGTTTTTTGGGCGGCCAGATCTGGGACAGCTTATCCGACAACAGCTTTAATCATAACCCATTACCATTCTTTACCATGATCTTTATTTTTGGAGGAATTGGTCTTCTGATTGCTTACCTGATTGAAGAGAAGAAAGACAAGCAGGCCGGAAATTGAATCGTTTAGTTTTATCTTTAGGTGAAAGCCCTGCATGCGCGGGGCTTTTGTTTTACTGCGGGAAGCTCGTTGACTTTCCGGAATATTTGACTGCACCCGCTCCGTCCAGACTAAGCCGGGAAACTGTTGGGTACAGTTTTTCTCCCATCAGGGGTATATTATCAGGAATATGAAGGCAAACAAATTAACTAAAAGCACCACTCCGTAAATTATATTGGATCTGCCGCTGCTTAACGAAAGCATTACCGTAAATACCGACAGTCCTAATAAAATAATAGATTTAATGTCCAGCCCCAGAATGATTCTGATATCGTAGAGGATACAAACTACCGCCACACTTGGAATGGTTAATCCGATACTTGCCAGCGCAGATCCCAGTGACAGATTCAAACTTGTCTGAAGCTTGTTGTTTCTTGCCGCAATGATTGCCGCAATGCCTTCGGGCAATAAAATGATTGCTGCGATTACAACACCCACTAATGTTACCGGCAGGTTATGGGCAATGATAATACTTTCAATTGTCGGAGAAAGTGTCTTTGCCAGCAGTACAACAATCCCCAGGCTGATTATCAGAAACAGGAGGCTTGTTGCCAGGGCCCAATTGCTGATGGGAACAATTTCATCACTCTCATTCTTTACCGTTGAAAGAAAATACTCTCTGTGCCTGGATGTCTGCGCAAATAAAAAGCAGGCATAAATAATCAGGCAGGCAATAGAGGCAAAAATGAGCTGGGGTGTGGAGTAATAATATCCTCCTATACTTTTGGTAAACGTTGGAACAACAAGCGTAAAAACCACAATAGAGGTAAGGGAAACAAGCGCTATCGCTACAGAATGTTTGGAAAACTTCTGTTCATGATGCTTCAGTCCTCCGATAAAAAGGCAAAGGCCTACAATTCCATTGAGAATAAGCATTGTTGCAGAATATACGGTATCCCTTGCCAATGAAACAGCCTCCTGTCCGCCCGACACCATCAGGGATATGATTATGGAAACTTCAATTACCGTTATCGCAATGGCAAGGATTATTGTTCCGTAAGGCTCTCCAACCCGGTGGGCAATTACTTCAGAATGATGTACTGCCGAGATAACGCTCAAAATAAGCAGTACGGTTGCTATGATTCTGAAGATATCACTGTCGTGAATAAATCCAGAAAAAAACAGAGCCCAGGCTAAGGTAGGAATTATAATTGTCCATTGAAGTAGTAATCTCATTTTCTTTTTTTTATCAAAAATAACAGCACGCCTGCCATTTTTCCATTCTGTTCACTTTACTGCCTTCGAATTTATTCAAATTTTAAAGATCATTTTTATTAAATGACGGAATTGTCCTGTCGGTAAGCATCAGTGCTTAAACCATTTCACTATTGTTTATACTTTATCGCAACCGCAGTCATTCCGTATTCTTCACTTACGCCATAAGTTGAATATCCCATTGGAATACCTACCCCAGAAGAACCAGTTTTGCCAATTATAATAACAGCATCTGCTCCGATTTCACGGGCTTTTTTTGTTATTTGTTCTAAACTCCATTTGTCATTAGTGTCTTTGCAAGTAATTTTGGCAAACTCTATGTATTCTTGAGTTGGCTTATTCGTAATGTAAACATCAATTGCGTCTTGGTTGTCTTTTGGAGGATATGTATTTCCAAATAGAGTGACCTTTGCCTTTGCCATAAGAAAACCCGTACTGGCACAACTATAAAAGAGCAACATTAAGGTAAACAAGTAAAACGCAAATCCAATTTTTTTCATTTTGTTCTCCATTATCAATCAATATTTACTTCTCCACTGGCAACCAGTCAATAACAGTTCCGTCACAATCTGGTGCATTTGGACAACAAATGTATTCATCTCCAAATTCGTCTTTAAAAACTTTGAAATCGCCAACTGTTATTATGTTTCCGCAATGAATACATTCTTTTTTGTCTGTCAATTTGGGTGGGTCAGTAAATGGATACTTCTCGGTGAAATATTTTTGTTTGTCTGATATTTTTAGTTCTGTCATGGAGTATAAGTTTTAGTTTTACAAAAATAACTTTTAGTTCAGTTAAAGTTGTTTCCCATCTTATAAAGATGACCCTTGGATTTTTACCTTGAGCTTTTTTCTCTGCGCTGACTTGCCGTTAACCTTTAGATTCGTTTCGCCATACGTCACGTTATAGCCTATATTTCTTTTTATTAAAGGGACTAAAATAATGAATATTCTTCGTTCGGCTACCCAAAAATCCATTGCACGAGCGTAATCGAAGCGATCCAGATGATGATAATGGAAACTATATTGAGCATCAGCCCGGCCCGCACCATGTCCCGCATCCGGATGTAGCCGCTGGAAAATACAATGGCGTTGGGCGGGGTGGCAATCGGGAACATGAAACCGATGCTGGCGCTTAGGGTAACCGGCAGTGCGAGAAGGATGGGGTTAATATTCAGCCCCTGCGCAATCCCGAAAATCACGGGAACAAAAATATTCACCAGCGCTACGTTGCTCATCATTTCGGAAAGGATTACACCTGCCGTGATCAGCAACAGAATAAACCAGATGTTGTATTCCGTCTGTGAAACAATCCAGCCGCCAATCGCCTGGATTATTTTTGCTTCTCCGAGTCCTTCGGCTAAACAAAGTCCGCCTCCGAAAAGGATGAGTATGCCCCACGCCATGTTCTTTGTGTCCTGCCAGTGAAGAATAAATTTTGATTCTTTAAGACTAACGGGTACGATAAACATGAGCAAGCCGCCTGCCATGGCGATGTTGGTGTCGTTGAGCACTTCCGCCTTAAAAATCAGGTTGTTAAAAAGCTGCTGGAAGATCCAGAAGAAAGAAGTGAGCAGAAAAATTGTCAGCACCAGCTTTTCTTCCCTGCGCAGGGAACCAAGCTCGTTAAGCTTGGTACTGATCAGTTGTTCAGAACCTTTGATGGTATCCAGCCTGCTCGGAAAAAGAATCCGCGTAACGATAAAGTAATTGGCAACAAGCAGCACGAACGCCACCGGTACCCCAATCAGCATCCATTGACCGAAGGAAATCTGCTGCCCGTTAAAATCATTCAGCAAGCCGATGAATACAACATTGGGCGGAGTGCCGATAATGGTAGCCAGTCCGCCCAGGGTGGCAGCGTATCCAACGGCAAGCATTAAACCCAGCGCAAAGTTTTGTTCTCCTGAGAGCTTGCCATCGCCCAGCATTCTTTTTTCCGGGATGATGAGCTTCACCACGGATAAGGCAATCGGCAGCATCATCATGGCGGTAGCGGTGTTGCTGATCCACATGCTGATGAAAGCGGTAGAGATCATGAAGCCCATAATGATTCCGTTGCCGGAAGTTCCCGTAAGCTTAATGAGGTTTAAGGCAATGCGTTCGTGCAGCCGGTGTTTTTCCAGGGCTATCGCAATGAAGAATCCGCCCATGAATAAAAAGATGATCGGATGCGCGTAAGGCGCTGCAGCTTTTGCGGCAGGCATAACGCCCAGCGATGGAAACAGGATTAACGGAAGCAGGGCGGTAACCGAAAAAGGGACAGCATCGGTCACCCACCAGGCGATTACCCATGCCGCCACGGATAAAACTTTGTACGCGACAGGGGAGATGAACGTTTCCGGAACGAAGATATTGATCAGGATGAAAAGAACGGGCCCCAGCAAGAACCCGGTAGTTTTGGTTGACTGAAATCCTTTTTCTCCGAACATACCTGCATATTAAAAAATAAAGCCCTGAAACGTGCAGGGCTGTTATAAAGTCGGTAGTTGAATTTACTACCTGGCGTTTCCGGGTTTCACCACGATTGTCCGGCCATCGAGCTCGCTTTCGTTTAACGCGGCAATGGCTTTGTTGGCTTCGTCATCGTTTGGCATTTCTACAAACCCGAAACCTTTCGATCTGCCGGTATCACGATCGGTAATTACTTTAGCCGAGGCTACCTCGCCATACTGGCTAAAGGCTTTTTCAAGGTCTTCTTTCCTGGTTTTAAAATTGAGCTTGGCGACAAAAATGTTCATGGCAAGAGGGGAATTAAATACAACGATAGAGCAGGGCTTTTTTCACCCTTAACAAATATAATAATTCGCCCCGTTACCCAAAATACTGCTACTCAAGCTGCTACTCAAGGGCTTTAACCCCCGGCAATACTTTTCCTTCAAAATATTCCAGCAATGCGCCCCCGCCCGTGGAAACGTAGCTGACGTCATTATCAAACCCGAACTTGGCAACCGCTGCCGCAGAATCCCCGCCACCGATAAGAGAGAACGCACCTTTTTTGGTTGCCCGGACCA
>CAZIGG010000036.1:0-1840 GCA_964538575.1 uncultured Roseivirgaceae bacterium | reverse complement strand
GCAGAATCCCCGCCACCGATAAGAGAGAACGCACCTTTTTTGGTTGCCCGGACCACTGCTTCTGCAACAGTCTTCGTTCCCTTCTCAAATTTCTCCATTTCAAAAACACCCATCGGGCCGTTCCATAAAATGGTTTTTGATTCTTCGATCACCTTCGAGAAAACCTGGCTGGCCTGCGGGCCGATGTCGAGCCCCATCCAGCCGTCTTTGATCGCATTGTTGTTGGATATTTCTGTATTTGCATTGGCATCAAACTTATCGGCAATGATGGAATCGATCGGCAAATGCAGGTCAACGCCTTTTGCTTTTGCTTTCCGGATAAGCTCTTTGGCGAGTTCAAGCTTGTCTTCTTCCACCAATGACTTGCCAATGTTTCCGCCAAGCGCTTTAAAGAATGTGTACGCCATGCCGCCCCCGATAATGAGGTTGTCAACCACATCCAGCATTTTTTCGATGATCAGTATCTTGTCGGAAATTTTTGCTCCGCCCATAATGGCGGTGAAAGGCTTCTCAGCATTCTCCAATACTTTCTTGGCATTATCAAGCTCGGCAGCCATGACGAGGCCTGCACACTTATCTTTAAAAAATTGTGCAACGATAGTGGTTGATGCGTGCGCGCGATGCGCGGTTCCGAAAGCATCGTTCACATACACATAACCATGTCTCGCAAGCTTTTGCGCGAAGCCGGCATCACCTTTTTCTTCTTCTTTATAGAACCGGAGGTTTTCCAGCAACAACACTTCGCCCGGTTTCAGGTCGTTCGACATTTTGAACGCCTCCTCGCTGATGCAATCAGCCGCGAACTTTACCGGAACGCCTAAAAGTTCCTCTGTTTTCTTAACCGTGTGTTTGAGGGAATATTTTTCTTCCGGACCATCTTTCGGTCTGCCCAGGTGCGACATGAGCACGCAGCTTCCGCCATCTTTCAGGATTTTTTTAAGTGTTGGTATGGTTGCCTGGATGCGGTTGTCATCGGTAACGTTAAAGCTTTTATCGAGCGGAACATTAAAATCTACCCGGATCAGTGCGCGTCTTGCATCGAAATTAATATCATTGATGGTTTTCATGAGAAAAGAAAATTTAAGAAGTCAAGTTATAAAAAATATTAATGACAGGCTCAGGACACTCAACCTGACAAAGGTCAGTCGCCAAACGTTATACTCAAACCTTTAGCCGCCTGCACGAGATACGATGATTTCTTAACCACGTTCTGCTGGCGCGTTGCTTCTTCGAAGGAAACGTATGAGATTGTGTTGTTCCGAAATGCCACCATCTTTCCGAACTCGCCATTGATGGCAAGCTCCATGGCTTTTACACCAAACAATGTTGCAAGCACGCGGTCAAACGCGCCCGGAGTTCCGCCACGTTGTACATGTCCTAAAACGGTTTCGCGGATTTCTGCCGTGCAGCCGGCATTTTTTAATTGTTGAGAAAGCTGGTAAGCCACCCCGCCCAAGCGCACATGCTCCGATCCTCTTTCACCTTTCGATGCTGTAATCGTTCCTTCTTTCGCCAGCGCTCCTTCTGCGATCACAATGTTTACAAAGCCGCGGCCTTTTTTGTAGCGCGATTCAATTTTCCTGACGAGCTTATTGATGTCGTAAGGAATCTCCGGGATCAAACAAATTTCTGCGCCTCCGGCAATGGCGGTGTGTAAGGCAATCCAGCCCGCATCGCGGCCCATTACTTCCATGATCATTACCCGATGATGGCTTTCGGCTGTTGTTACGAGCTTATCGAATGCATCCGTGGCAATCTGTACGGCTGTTTGAAATCCGAACGTCATATCGGTTGCAGATAAATCGTTATCAATTGTTTTCGGTACACCAATGATCGGAAC
>CAZIGG010000035.1:0-25508 GCA_964538575.1 uncultured Roseivirgaceae bacterium | reverse complement strand
ATATTGACATACGACCTTTGCCGCAAATAAAATTGTATGCAAAAGGCTTTACTCTCTCTGTGTCTTCTAATCATCTCAGCCGGGCTGGCCTTTTCCCAAGGCTCCATTGCCGGGAAAATAACGGATGAAACTACGGGAGAAACAATCATCGGAGGTAACGTAATGGTAGTGGGGACTTCAGCAGGAGCATCCACCGACATTGACGGAAACTTCCTGATCAGCAGTATTGCTGCCGGCACATATACCCTTCAGATTTCGTATGTTGGATATAAGACACATACTCTTCCGGATGTTATTGTTGAGACGGGCAAGCGCATTACAGTCGATATAAAAATGTCAAACGAAGCTTCAGCGCTCGAGGAAGTGGTCATCACAGGAACCCGCTCAACCAATAATGACTTTTCTATTGTGCGTGAGATTCGTGAAAGCAAGCTTGTGGTAACAGGTATATCAGCCGAAATGATTATGCGTTCACCTGACCGCGATGCAGCCGAAGTTGTAAAGCGTGTTCCGGGGGTAACCATCATGGATGGAAAATACATCGTTATCCGCGGCCTTAGTGAACGGTACAACGTAACCCTTCTGCATGGCGCGTATGCGCCCAGCATGGAAGCTGATAAAAGATCCTTTGCATTTGATATTATCCCAAGCGCGCAGATTGACCAACTACTGGTTTTCAAAAGTCCCTCACCTGAACTTCCCGGAGACTTTGCCGGGGGAGCAGTGAAGATTTCAACCAAAAGTATCCCGGACGAAAGCAGCATAACCTTTGGATATTCGATGGGTTACCGTGCCGGAACTTCGTTTAATGATTTTTACCGGGGCAAGCGCAGCGCGAGCCAGGCGATTGGGTTGAACGGTGGACTGAATGATCTGCCGTCAGGTTTCCCGGAGTATGTTGACAGCAGCCTGCCGCAAGGCGAACTCGACAATGCAGCACAATCGCTCAATAATAACTGGACACCGGAAGAAGTATCAGCCTTTCTGGATCAGAGTGCTTCGGTAACGGGAGCTTTCAGGTTTAACCTCGGAAAAGTTCAGATCGGAAACATTACTGCGATCAACTGGAGCAATACATGGAATCGTTTCGATGCATCGCGGAATGCATTTAACTTATATGATCCTGCTATTAATACTGCCGAGCCGGTTTACAAATACACGGATGATCAGAACAATCAGAATACACGGGCGGGAATTTTGTTTAACTGGGCGGCCCGCATCAATGACAACCACACCATTGAATTCAAGAACCTATACAACCAGATCAATAACTCGCAATACATCGCCCGTGAAGGCCATAATTTCACAGCTAATGCTGATTGGGGATTTGGAGGTTTCCGGGAAATTTTCCGGGGAATCTACTCCGGTCAGTTACTGGGTAAGCACAAGCTGTTCGATGGAAAAACGAATGTAAACTGGGTTTTAAATGCAGGTAAGTCTTACCGCGACTTGCCGGATAACAGAAGATATCGGGTAACGCATGATTATTCAACCGGTTCAGAAAGAATTTTTATTCCTTCTGCCTCATCCCCTAATTACCTGGGACGTTTCTACAGCGACATGGACGAGCATAGTGTTGGAGGATCTGTTAATATTGACCACACGCTTGAAGTGACAGAAAACTTCCTTCCTGTTATTGCTGCCGGGGTTTTCTATGAGAGAAAAGAACGGGATTTCTCATCCCGAAACATGGGCTACATCAAGGGATCAAATTATGACGTGAACGCAGGCCTTGAAGACTTATCCATTTATGACTTGTTTGCTGACCCGGCTCACTTCAGTTCCACAGGACTTCAGCTCAGCGAGCAAACCAACGGAAGCGATTCGTATGCCGCATCCAATCACCTGGTTGCTTACTATGCAGGATTGACACTTCCATTTGGCAAAAAAGTAACGCTCTCAGGCGGTGCCCGCATTGAGAACAATAAGCAGGATCTTGAATCAGCTTACATAAACGGTGAGGAGGTTGAACCGCTGGAGCGCATTGTGCGGGTGTTGCCTTCTGCTAACCTTTCCTATAACCTCACCGATAAAATGTTGATCAGAACTACCTACGGACAAAGCCTGAACCGTCCTGAATTCAGAGAGCTGGCTCCTTTTGGATATTATGACTTTGAATACAACTGGGTAACGGTTGGTAATCCGGGACTGAAGACGGCAGAAATTCACAACTATGACGTACGCTGGGAATTGTACCCTTCAAAAACGGAAATGATTACGGTGGGCGGGTTCTATAAAAAATTCACGAATGCCATTGAAGTGTTTAACGAGCAAGCCGGGTCTGAAACAAAAACACTCTCCTATAAAAACGCAAATTCTGCTGATGCCTACGGAATTGAAATTGATGTACGAAAATCTCTTGCGGGGCTAACAGGGTCAAAATTTGTTGATAACCTCAACATACTTTTTAATACTTCCCTTGTGAAAAGCCGCGTTCAGGTAGAAGATCAGCCCGAGCGGCCGCTGATGGGTCAGTCCCCATACGTGATCAATGCAGGCGTATACTATAACAATGACGAGAGCGGGTTGCAGGTAGCGGTGTTGTACAATGTAGTGGGAAAAAGAATTTTTGCAGTGGGAAGTTATAACGCATCCTCCGGAATTATTTCCGATAATGATATCTATGAATTGCCGCGAAGTGTGCTTGACTTCAGCATCACCAGGAGATTCTCGGAAAGAATGACAGCCAAATTCTCAATCTCTGATATTTTGAACCAGCGGTACACGCTTATCCAGGATGGCAATAATGATGGCGACTTCAACCGCAACAAGGATCAGGTTATTCAGAACAACCGCTACGGCTCACTGTATACCCTTGGCCTTACTTACAAGGTGTGGCAAAAATAATATTCCATTCAAATTCGTAACCTAAAGTTCGGCCTCTGTTAACATTCAAGTAACAGAGGCCGAATAGCTTTGTGCCATTAAGATTAGTAAACCAAAAACTGACAAAATGAAAAAATTCAGATTTAAATGGCAGATCGTAGCGGCCATAATTATCTCAGGCGCTGTGTTCCTGCAATCGTGCAGTGAGGACGATGAGCCAAGCGCTCCTCCGTCTGTAACCCTTGAGAATCCCTCATTTTTGGGTATCGCAGGATCGGATGCAAGTGTTAATGTTACAATTGAAGCCGATAATGGCCTTGAAAGCTTAACCGTATTGAAAAACGGTGCCGCATTTGATACGGAAACATATTCACAGGAAAGAGAAGCTACGTATACCTTAGCGTATGAAGTTGAAGGTGCTGTAGGATCAGTAACCAATTTTTCTTTCCAGGCTACTGACGCGAAAGGAAGGACTTCTAACCTGGCAACATACACCGTTACGGTATCCGCCAAGAATGTTATTAAAAAGTCAGGCGTTATCAGTGCGAATGAAACATGGACTTCGGATAATATCTATCAATTAGAAGGTTATGTTCGCGTGGGCGATGATGATCACCGTGACGGAGTAGGGGGTACAATCGTAAACATCAGAAATGTTACGCTTACGATCGAACCGGGTACTGTAATTATGGGTCTTCCTAAAACCGCTACTTTACCTCCGGGAACATTAATCATACAAAGAGGTAACAAGATCAACGCTGTGGGAACAGCGGCTGAACCAATCGTGTTCACATCTTCCAAGCCGGCAGGCCAGCGTGCCCCTACAGACTGGGCAGGTCTTGTAATTGTAGGAAGAGATGTTAATAACCAGAACGCTAACCAGCATTTAGAAGGCGGCTACGGTGCTTTCCATGGCGTTGGAGATGATCCGTTGACGACTCCCGGCAATGATGATTCAGGTGACCTGGTTTATGTTCGCGTTGAATTTGCCGGTAACCCGATTCAGCCCAACCAGGAAGTAAACTCCTTTACCTTTGGCAGCGTGGGCAGCGGAACAACCCTGGATTACCTGCAAGCTTCGTATGGCGGTGATGATGCATTCGAATGGTTTGGCGGTACGGTAAATGCAAAACATCTGATTGCATACAGAGGTCTTGATGATGATTTCGATGTTGATTTCGGATGGAGCGGTAAAGTACAATATGCTATTGCGATTCGTGATAATACACTCGCTGACCAGTCCGGCTCAAATGGTTTTGAAGTTGACAATGATGGAGGCGGCAGCGCGGCAACGCCATTTACTTCCGGTACATTTGCCAACGTAACGATCATTGGCCCCAAGAAGACGTTTGATGTGAACATTCAGGATAACTTCCAGAACGGTATGCACCTGCGCAGAAATAACAAGCTGAAAATCTACAACACTGTTGTTACAGGCTACCCGAATGGTATTTTTATTGAAGGCGCCAATACAATTGCTAATGCTGCGGCAGATGAATTACAATTGCGCAACATTGTTTTGGCAGGTGTTGCTGACTGGGGTGGAAACGGATACGGATCAGCGGCTACTGCTAAAGAGCAAGAAGCATATCCTTACTTTGGATCTAATGCTCAAAACCCTCAATTGCCACGCGGGTTTATTTTCGCAACAACTGTTGATATTGGTGGAATGACGGCCCAGGACTGGTTCATGAAAACCGACTACAAAAACGTACTGGAAGACAAATGGACAGACGTTGGCATCAGTGGCACATTGTTTGACTTCGGAACGCCAACGTTCCTGCCTACTGCAGGTTCAATATTGCTGAACAAGACAAACCTTTGGGCTAACACAACTGCTGATGCAACGTTCTTCAGCACAGCAACGGTTAACTACATTGGTGCATTCGGTGCAACCGACTGGACTGCAGGCTGGGCTAATTTCGACCCCAGGAACACTGTTTATTAATCTTAGTTTATTTTGATAGTTAGAAAGCCGGAGATTCCCTCCGGCTTTCTATTTTTGTTTTGTAATAAATTTTACACCGGATGAGAATTTTACTTGTAATACTATGCCTTGGCACGATGATAAGCTGTAAGGATAAGTATGATGTGAAGAAGTACTATTCAAAGGCTGAGCAGGATTCTTTAGTTGCTGACATCATTACCTATGCCCATAACCGCCCGCCCTTTTCAACACCGCAGTCAAAATTCGAAACCCGGTTCAGAAGCTACTACGTAAACAACCTGAAGAACATGCGGGTTGAAAAGTTTTTCGTGGCGAAAGACGGCATGCACTATTTTTATATTATCCGGCCATCCAAAAATACTTCGCTTGGCCTGCGCGGAACAGGCGGCATGTTCAAACGCGATACAAACGGGAAAATTAAAGGCTTCAGGGAAGTATTCGTTACACCTGGTGGCGCATTACCTGATCTGCAAATCCGTGGCGAGGAACTGTTCCGGGAAATGATTCGTGCAGGAAATGTAGATGCTTATGTTAAAAATCCCGATTACATTGAATGGCCTGCGCAATGGAATTATTATGATACGCTCCAGCATGAATGGCTGAGCAAGCCCGGTACTTAATTCACCTTCCGCTGCCGCTCTTTATGGGCCTCCACCATCTTTTTGATCTGTTCGGTGGCTATCGCTACTGAATCTTGTGACACTTTATTTTTCGCAAGAGATGTAACCAGCTTAACGCTGTCCTGCCTGTTAGTGACCAGGGCTTTTTCCAGGCGGATTTTTTCTTTTGTGTTCATCTCAAGCCGCGAGGCTAAGTTCTTTCCTTCCAGCGCTAAACGCTGCTGCTGTTTTTCGGCTGCGGTTTGTGCGCGAAGCGATTCGTCTACATCAGCCTGGATCTTATCTTTATAAAATTTCACACCAAAATTATAAACAAGTTTTTCCAGTTCGTGATGAATGCTTTTCGCAGAGTCACGCTCATCGCAGGCGCCCATCCAAACAATTACCCTTTCCCCCTTTGCGCTGGAAGAAGCGAAGAAGGGGTTTACATACTTCGTTAAGTTTATTTGTGCTTCCGAAACCTGGTACTGATTACCGGTTGCCTTTACCTTGCCGTACGTTTTCAGGTATTTGCTTAACGAACCGTTAACTTCTTCTAAAGAACCTGTTAATTCAGCAGAATAACCTTCACAATTCTTTCCGTTCATGCGTTCGGAATTCGCAGATACCGTAACTTTCTGCGCATGCGCTAAAACACCGGTCAGCATAAAAATGCCCAGTGCAAAAAACTTTTTAACTGTTATCATGGTAGTAAGGGAGCTTTGTGGCAGAAAGCTACAAATTTGATTCGTTAATTTAATTCAGGTATGAGCAGAATATTGATTACCGGGGCATCCGGACTGGTAGGAGCAAGACTTACAAAGGTGCTGCTGGAACGCGGTCATGAGGTATCGCATCTTGGCCGGACTAAAAAATCAGGCAGCATTAAATCATTTGTGTGGGATGTTAACGCAGGAACACTTTCATCAGACGCATTACAGAACATTGATTGTGTTATTCACTTAGCCGGTGCCGGCATTGCCGATGAACGGTGGAGTAAAAAACGCAGGCAGGAAATTCTCGAAAGCAGAACAAAGTCCACCGCATTAATTGTACAAAAATTAAACGAGGGCAATAACTCAGTTAAAACATTTGTCTCCGCTTCAGCCATTGGGTATTACGGCATGACCTTGGAAGCAACCGAATTTACAGAGGAGCATAAACCCGGAACTGGCTTTTTAGCCGATGTAGTAATCGCATGGGAACGAGAAGCTGATCAGTTGAAGAATAAACGGCTTGTCAAAATTCGTATCGGTGTTGTGTTGAGTAAAAATGATGGAGCATTAACCGAAATTGCTAAACCTGTTAGAGTTGGGTTTGGAGCTCCGTTAGGAACAGGTGAGCAATATGTAAGCTGGATTCACCTCGATGATTTATGCGCCATGTTCGTCAAAGCCGTGGAAGATGAATCCATGCAGGGACCGTACAATGCAACGGCAGGCGCTGTTACCAACCGAGAGCTTACAAAAGCGATTGCAAAAACACTTCACAGACCATTGTGGCTTCCGGCTGTGCCTGGGTTTGTGCTGAAGATATTCCTGGGTGAGATGGCAGACCTGGTTTTATATGGAAGCAATGTAGCTTCCAACAAGATCAGACAAGCCGGGTTTCCATTTAAGTTTGAAACCCTCGAAAAAGCACTGAGTAACTTATTGGTGCGTTAACGCGTTAATACCTCAAGCATTTCTGCCATCTCCGTATATTTCGGAGAAGTAGCATATTATAAGTATGGCCAAAAAGCAAAAATCCCGGAATACACAGATTGATCAATCCATTGAAGACGAGCACCGGATCCGCAAGGCATTTAAGGATAAAGACTGGGCTGAGATCAAAAGTGCAGACTCGTGGGTGATTTTTAAAGTTATGTCCGAATTTGTCGAAGGCTTTGAAAAGCTGGGCAAGATCGGTCCGTGCGTTACCATTTTTGGTTCCGCCCGCACAAGGCCATCCAATATCTATTATAAGATGGCCGATGATATTGCCTACAAGCTTGTGCAGCATGGCTACGGTGTGATCACCGGTGGTGGCCCGGGTATTATGGAGGCCGGAAACAAGGGTGCGCATCGTGCAGGCGGTAAATCGGTGGGCTTGAATATCTTTTTACCGTTTGAACAGAAAGGAAACATCTACATCGATCCCGACAAGCTGATTACGTTCGATTACTTTTTCGTGCGCAAGGTGATGTTTATGAAATACTCGCAGGGGTTCATCGTTATGCCGGGTGGGTTTGGCACGATGGATGAACTGATGGAAGCGCTTACGCTGATCCAGACTAAAAAGGTTGGCCGGTTCCCGATTGTGCTGGTGGGAAAGAAATTCTGGAAAGGCTGGCTGGATTGGGTTAAAAAATCATTGCTTACCGAGGGCATGATCCACGAAAGCGACCTGAACCTGTTCAGCATTGTGGATACGCATGAGGCCGCAGTGAAAGTGATTGATGACTTCTATTCGAAGTACCTGCTGTCGCCAAACTTTTAATCTTTGTCAGGCTGAGCGCTGAGCGTAGCCGAAGAGTCGAAGCCTGAATTAAGTGATGCTGAACGTAAAGAATTTTCCTTTTCTTATTTCCCTCCTGGCGCTGGTCATTGTACTGGTGTATGTCCGTCATGCGGATAAAAAAATGAAAGCGTATCAGCGCGGTGAGGTTTTAATAAGGGACGGCTCCATTGCCCCCGCAGATCTCGATGAACGCGCGATGCAGCCTTCACCCGCGGTTTCCTTTGATTTACCCAACGCAGTGAGTTTTGCGGGCGAAGCTGTACCGATGAACTTGCCCGATGTGCGCGAACGGCTGGATAAAGAGCTTCACATCAACACCTACTGGCACAACAACACCATCTTCTTGATGAAACGGGCTCATCGCTGGTTTCCGCAGATGGAAGCGATTCTAAAAAAGAACAATATTCCGGATGATTTTAAATATCTGCCCCTGATTGAGTCCGGCCTGATGAATGACATCTCTCCGAAAGATGCCGTTGGGTTCTGGCAAATTGTTAAGTCGGCCGGCAAGGAGAATGGATTGGAGATCACCGACCAGGTAGACGAGCGCTACGATCCTATTAAAGCAACAGAAGCCGCCTGCAGCTATTTGAAAAGGGCTTATAAAAAATTCGGCAACTGGACTTCCGTGGCCGCATCGTACAATCGGGGCATGGGTGGCATTGAGCGTGCACTGGAAAATCAAACCGTTACTTCGTATTACGATCTTTATTTAAATGATGAGACCTCACGCTACGTTTTCAGAATTATTGCGTGTAAGGAGATCATTGAGCATCCGGAAAAGTATGGCTTCAACGTAGAGGAACGTCATCTGTACGATCAGGAAAAGGTTCGTTATGTTGCCGTTACGCAAACCATTCCTGATTTAATTGCTTTTGCGAAGAAAAACGGAACAAACTATAAATTGCTGAAGCGGCATAACCCCTGGCTGCGTGATGACAAGCTGGTAGTTAAAAAAGGCAAGACGTATCAAATTGCATTGCCTGTATAGCCTTCGACAAGCCTGCCTGCCGGCAAAGGCAGGCTCAGGCTGACATTACACAATTAAAAAGACTAAGTCATGATCGATCAGATATCTGTAACCACCGAATTCATAAAGAAACGAATAAAAGGAACTCCTGAGATAGGTGTAATACTGGGTACTGGCCTGGGCAACTTGTTTGTCAAAGAGATAAAAAATCCGGTAGTAATTAATTACAATGTCATTCCAAACTTTCCGGCCGCTACGGTTGAAACACACAAAGGGCAATTGATCTTTGGTGACATCAAAGGAAAGAAAGTGTTAGCCATGCGGGGCCGCTTTCATTATTATGAAGGCTACAGCACCAAACAGATTACGCTTCCGGTACGGGTTATGAAAATGCTGGGTGTTCAAAACCTGCTCATCTCCAATGCAGCCGGCAACATGAACCTGAAGTGGAAGAAAGGCGAACTGATGTTGATTGATGATCACATTAATCTGCAGCCGGATAACCCCTTGCGCGGAGAAAACTTTGAACGTTTTGGACCACGTTTCCCGGATATGAGTCAGCCGTATGCAAAAGCATTAAACGATAAGCTTATTAAGATTGCTGCTAAAAAGAAAATAAAACTCAACAAGGGTGTCTATGTGTGCGTAGCCGGACCTAACCTGGAAACGCGTGCAGAGTATCGCTACCTGAGAAACATTGGTGGAGACGCGGTAGGCATGAGCACGGTGCCAGAAGTAATTGTAGCCAATCATATGGGCCTTCCGTGCTGTGCAATTTCCGTGTTAACAGACGATGCTGATCCGGATAATTTGAAGCCAGTAAGCATTAAAGAGATTGTAAAGGTAGCCGGTAAAACCGAGCCCTTGCTTACAGAACTATTTATTGAGTTGATCAAGCAGCTGTAATGCAATAGACTTATTGATTTTTAATAACATCTACCGGATTCATTGCTCCGGCTTTCCATGAGGCATAAGCAGCTGAGATGATAACCAGCAAGAGCGACCCCACCGCAATACTTATAAATAGTAATGCGTCAAGTTGGGTTTGATAAACAAAGCTCGCTAACCATTGTCTCATCAGCAGATAACCGATTGGCAATGCAATCGCATTTGCGAATAAAGCTATTTTAAAAAAATGCCACGTATGCAATCCCGCAATTTGTTCTGTGGAAGCGCCAAGCACTTTACGAATTCCAAATTCTTTCATCCTTCTTACAGACAGAAACAACGAAAGTGAAAATATTCCAAGTGCTGAGATGATTACAACAATTAGCGATCCTGCTTGAATTGCTAGAAACGCTTTGTGTTCTGCTTCATATTGTTTGTTGAAGATATCGTTCAGAATTCTTGCATCGGCCAGGAATCCCGGCATTAGTTTCTCGTAGGCTGCAGTTAACAAGGGAGTCATTTCTTCAGGAGAGCCTTTAACCTTAATGTTGAGTGAATTCCCTGGCCACGAATCATATTGAAGTCTAAGAATTACCGGTTCAATTTTTTTATGAAGCGAAAGGGAGTTAAAATCGCTTACCATACCTACGATAGTCCCCTCACCTTGAGCACTGTCGTTGGAATGGCCGACCTTAATTCTTTTTCCAATCGGATTTTCCCAACCGAATTCTTTTGCTCCGGTTTCGTTAATGATAAAAGCCGACTCTTTATCGGACGGTCGATTGATATCAAATTCCCTTCCCTTAACAAGTTCTATACCCATTGTTTCGAAATAGTCGTAATCCACAAACATTTCGTTGAGCAGGACGGATTCTAAAGAACCGTTGCGATCAACCTGGTACCAATCTTTAAAGTAAGTACTAATGGGCATGAGGTAGTAAGAATAGGAAACCGACTCAACACCCGAAATTTGCTTAAGCTCATTTTTGAGGAGCTGTACTTTTTCAGCCGGGTATTCATCGGGCATCACAAAGGAGATAACGTGCGACCGATCATATCCCAAATCACGATCCTGAACAAAGGCTAATTGTTTGCCGATTACGGCTGTCCCACAAACACAGATAACCGAGATTACATATTGAATACCAAGTAACAATTTTCCCGAATGATGAGAAGCACCAAATCCTGCAATAGATTTTAAACCCTGAATGGCCCGCTGTTTAATGAGTTGGGTGGAAGTGTAGACTGAGGTAAATAAAATTAATGCAATCAGTGAGCTGCTGATAAGGATTACCACAAGTTTGCGGGTAACCATATCAAAGGTCAGACTTGACTCAAGATGTGAAGCAAGTTGAGGGAATAACAAGTATAGTAAGACGAGCGCAAACAAAAGCGCAGCCATAACAAATAACACGGACTCAAATGTTACCTGAAAGCCAAGTTGGCGTTTACGGGCTCCTAGAATTTTACGTACACCCAATTCGCGCATGCGCGATGAAAAATCGGCAATGGATAGGTTCACATAATTAATAGCTGCAATCAAAAGCAGGAAAAATCCTAGTACGCAGAAGAAATAAACATACAATTGATTTCCCTTTTTTATAAACTCCATTTTGAGCGCCTCACCTAAGTAAATGCGCTCTATCCGCTGAAAATAAATGCTGAAATTTTTTTCACTTCCATCCTCATTCGGCACTAGATTTCTTTGTAAAAGTGATCTAGCATTGGCGGAAAGTTCCTCAGGATTTACACCTGACTTAAGTCGCACGTAAAGGTATACAGAGCCATCCCAGCTTATTTCCCACGAATTGAGATTCACCGGCAAAAGCGCCCCGAAATTGTGAAGCGCGTTTATTCTCAGATGTGAATTGGCTGGATAATCATTAATGATACCGGTAACCATTAACATCTTGTTATGGTGATCGGGGGAGCTGATTACTTTCCCCATCGGATCTTCCTCTCCAAAAATTTGATCAGAAACGCTTTTGGTCAGTACAACGGACCCAGGTTGATCAAGTGCATGTTTATTGCCGGCTACGAAATCAAACGTAAGAACATTAAAGATTGTACTATCGGCTTCTGCAAATCCGGTAAACCTGAAAAGTTTATCGTTGTGCTGAATGACAACCCTATTCGCAATTCCTAAGCGCGCATATGAATCTATCTTTGTAAATCCATCATGCAGTGCAGGGCCAACAGCTGGAGGTACAGTGGCATACGAAACCTTGTTGCCATTCTCATTTCGTAGAGAATTAACACGATAAACATTTTTATCGTGAAAGGTATCAAACGAAAATTGAAACGAGAGGTAGATGAAAATGATGAGAAGGCTTAACAAAGCGAACGTAAGTCCAATCAATTTAAAAGCGAAGTTGAGCTTGTTCTTCGCCAAGTGCCGGTAGGTAGTTTTAAAATAGCTGTTTATCATAAAATGACTGTTGAAACGAATCGAAAATTTGTTTCGCAATAAAATTCCAGGCCTTAAGAATCGGACAGTATTCCATAAAAATTTTCGCGTTGCACGTTTTTTACCGATCGCCTCCTCGTCTCGTCTGAATTTTTGAATTAAATCACCCTCAATTTCCTCATAGAGATGTTCCGGGCAAATCCATTTAAGAATTCTTAGCAGCAAAAACTGCCTACTCATTTCTCAAACTATTCACGGGATTAGCCTTTGCCGCACGGATTGTTTGTGCGCTTGTAATTAGCACGGCCAGACCAATGATCGACAAGGCGGCAAGCGGTATGGTAAAAAGCCCAACAGATATCCGATATGGATAAGACGAGAGCCACCAGTTCATGGCAAACCAGGCTTGCGGTCCGAAGATCAGCACGGCTATTAAAATGGGTTTAATAGACGCCCAGGTAAGCATATTGGTAATGCTCAACACCGAGCCTCCCATTACTTTTCGAATCCCGATTTCTTTCACACGCACTTCAACCAGGTATGTTGAAAGTCCTAACAACCCCAGACCGGCAATGAGAATCGTGATAAAGCTTGCCAGCAAGGTAATGGTTCGGGTTGCCTCCAGGTTTGCAAATTTTCGCGCATAGGCAGTATCGACAAACTCGTATTCAAAGGGATAATCCGGATTATACTTTTTAGCCAGACCAGTCATGATCTGAATATTCTCCTGTGTTGTTTTTGCAGTACTAAGCTTGATATGGGCTACGCCAAGTGCCCATGCTTGTTCACAACCAAATAAAATAACGGGCTCAACGTGCTGAAAGGGTGAAGTAAGAATAAAATCCTTCATCACACCTATAACATGCCATTCAGTTCCATTGTCCTTTATGATCTGGCCGATGGGATCTTTAAAACCCATTGCCTTAACTGCTGCCTCGTTCAGAACAGCAGCAGTTGAATCAGACGAATATTTTTCCAGATCCATATCCCGGCCTCTGACCATAGTAAGCCCTGCGGTAGTTGTAAAGTGATGGTCGACATATATGCGCTCAATGAGCGTGCTATTCTGAGGATCTTTTCCTTCCCACTCAATGCCGCCTGTGTTGCTCCATCGGGTTGTAATGGGGTTACTGGTTTTGGTGACGGATTCGGCTACCCCCAACTGAAGTAATTCGTTTTTATAAGCCTCATAGTTTTTCCCAAGTGTGCCGGTTAAATATTGATATACCAGATTTTCCTTCTGATAACCGGTATCCCGGTTTTGTACATAGGTGATTTGCCGTTGAACCACAAACACAGCTACAATAAGTTGAATAGCAAGTCCAAATTGAAATATGACCAACGCTGAGCGCAGTTTACTTTTGCCCGACTGTAGCAGTTTATCCTTAAGAATTTTTACCGGCTTAAAGGCAGAAAGGTATAAGGCAGGGTAGCTGCCGGCCAGGAGGCCCACCACAATAATTAATGTAAGACCGCCCAACCAGAAATAGAGGTTACTAAACTCCAGCGAAAGCTGTTCGCCAATCAGACTACTGAAAAACGGAAGCCCAAGATAAACCGCAAGCAGGGATAATATTCCAGCTCCAACGGAAAGCAGGATCGATTCGCTTAAGAACTGACTGATCAGTGAATTCCTGAAAGCACCGTTAACTTTTCGTACGGCTACTTCTTTTGCCCTGCGTTGCGCACGCGCGGTACTGAGATTAATAAAATTAATACACGCAATTGCTAGCAGGCAAAGTCCCAGCAGCGCCAGGAGTCGTACAATTTCAATGCGTCCACCGGACGGCACACCATTTTCAAATTTTGAGTATAGGCGCATTTTGGTAAGCGGATACAAGAACACTTCCCGCTGACCAGCTTCCTTGTAATGCTTCTTTACAATGCCCTTAACTTCAGTATTAAAGCTGTTTACATCAACACCCTCTTTTAGCTTGACAAAGGTGTAAACCGAATTAACGCCCCAGAATGTTTCCTTACCACTTATCATTTCCACCAGCGTGTAGGGGATGATATACTCAAAACGAAAATCCGTATTCGAAGGGAGATCTTTCATCACAGCCGTTACGGTTAACGAAAAGCCCTGTCCGGATTCACCGATGGTTACGGTTTCACCAAAAGCTTCCTTGTCGCCAAATAACTCGCGAGCAAAACGCTCGGTAAGTACAATTGACATAGGATCTTTAAAGGCAGTCTTCGCATCACCCTTAACCAGCTGAAAGCCGAACATGGTGAGAATATCCACATCCGCGTAGACTCCCGTGGTTTTAATAATTCGCCTATCACCTTCGATAAACAGGTGCTGTTCGCCCCAGCCGCTATAACTACTGACGTTTTCAACAGCTGTGTATTCCTCTTTTAATGTTGGGGCCAGCACCCGCGCGGTCATATCCCAGCTTTTGATTTCACCATTTGCGACATCTTTGTTCCAGACTTTATAAATCCGGTCCTTATCCGGATGGAACTGATCGTAGCTAAATTCATTTTGCACCCACAGGAACAAAAACGCAAAAGCAGTAATGCCTAACGCAAGACTAAACAGGTTAATGAACGAGTAGCTTTTGTTGCGGAGCATCACGCGAAACGCAACTTTAAGATAGTTTGCCAGCATGTCGAGAGAATTTAAACGGGTTGTGGGTTTATTGCGTAGTAAAATTCCGGGTCTGAAAAAGCGAATGGTGTTCCAGAGCAGCCTACGCTTTGATTTTGACGAGCTGAATTTCTTCAGGTCGCGCTCATACTTTTGAAGCAAATCTCCTTCGATTTCTTCTGCCAGATGAGCCGGGCAAAAGATGCGTAATAAGCGCAGCGAAAAAAGGTTATCTATATTTTCCACGTTCAGGTATGGTATTAATCCTTATTGTCCGGATAGCCACTTTTGGCTAGGAAATTATCGAAGTCAGTTATATTTAAAATATCATAAACGGCTTGCTCCTTATCACTGGCCTTGTCGTAATACGCTTTAACGATTTTGTAACCCATCCAGTAACCCAGGTCTTTCGGCCGTGAATCGTCCTTTTTGTAATACAGCCACGGTGTCCAGTCTCTGCTATTTAAATTTTGGGAGAATTCGATCCACAGCTCTTTTTCGTGCACATTTCCGTATTCAAGCCGTTCGTTGTACGGATGACTGCCCGTGACCAGTTCGCAAAGGAAGTCAGCCGATCCCTCGCGGATGCTTTGCGCAAGCAACGTGTTATTGCTGACATACTTCTGCTGGTAATGCACTAACTCGTGGATCACGATCAACTCAATCGTTTCAATATCAATGCGGGGTTTAAACGTTTCGGTCTCTTTTCCGAACATTTCAGCACCAACAATCAGCCCGCCTTGAAACGTGGTACCCCCGGTATTTTTTGCACCGATTACAAAGTATACATCAGGAAAAACAGCTTGGTAGTAAAGCTTTTTGAGTGTGTAAAAATACTCCTGAATTTTTTCTGTCTTGCCGCTAATGGATAGCGTACTTTCGCGAACAGCGGTATAATAATCCAAATTCTTCTTAATGGTTTTGCTAAGGTTGCTTCCGCTTTCAATCCTCATTTTAATGAACCCCTTCAATCCCGGACTTCCTGCATCCAGATAGTTTGTTTGAAATGCCTTCGCATCAAATTTTGGCTTGGTTTCATCAAATACTTTCCAGAACAGCGTAATATCTTCCGTGTGGAACGTGACACTATCCGGGTTGTGTGTAAGGGAATTCTGCCCGAACAAAACAGCACTGATGAAACAAAATGAAATGAAGAAAGTCAGCTTTTTAATCATACAGGGGAGTAAGATTAAGGTTAATCGTTAGGCTATCTTCAATTGAGGTACGAGCTTCCACAGATCGATCCGTGCTTCTTTCATGGCTTTCAGCATGGCCAGACCGGAGTTCGTGATGGTAAAAATGCGTTTGCGCCTTCCGCCACGCTCGCTCGTGCCACCGCCAAATTTTGATTTGATCAACCCTTTGTCTTCCAGGCGGTAAAGCGTTACGTGTACCGCGCTGAGGTTTACTTCACGCTTTAAACGCGTTTCAATCTCTTCGGCAATGGCGGCACCGTATGCATCTTCGTGCAACCCGGCCACCAGCGTGAGGATGATTTCTTCAAATTCACCCAGGAATTCCTTAGCCATATATATGCTTATATTTTGTTAAGCAAATATACGCCTATCCCGCAAAAAGGTTACAGTAGTTTTCTTAAAAAAGTAACTTGGAATTATGGTAGCATTTTTGCTACCTTTGAATATGACGGTACGAGAGTTGCTTAAGCTGTTGAAAAAGGATGGCTGGGTTGAGAATTCTCAAAAAGGGAGTCATTTGCAATTGGAGCATGCAATTAAAAAAGGGAAAGTAACGGTTCCGATTCATGGCGGAGATATTCCAAAAGGAACATTGAATGCAATACTAAAACAAGCGGGCCTTAAATAGGCAAGACTAAAATTTTAATGACAGGCTATGAAGAGAGTGAAACTGATTGTTGAGCAAGGAGAAGACAGTAAGCTTTGGGGTCGTATTGAGTATGAAGATAATCTTTTTACAGCGTATGCCAGTAATATGCCTGCGTTGGAACGAAAGATGAAAAAGCTACTTGAGAGTTTTTATGGTATAACGGAAGTAGTATTTGATTATCACTATGATGTCAGTGCTTTCTTTGAAAATTTTGATTTCCTGAAACAAACAAAAATTGCAGAATTGTCCGGAATTAATGCTGCTCTGCTGCGTCAATATGCTTCCGGTGTAAAACATCCTTCACCCGAACAAGCAAAGAAAATTGAAAAAGCAATACATAAACTTGCCAAAGAACTTGAGGCGGTTTCTTTATATGCTGTTTAGTTCGATTAGTTGAGTTTTTCTTTTAAAAATTCAGCCGTGAAGCCTTTGCCCTTTTTTACCATGTCTTCAGGCGTTCCTTCAAATAAAAGATTACCGCCTTTTTTCTCACCGCCTTCCGGACCAAGATCGATGATCCAGTCAGCACACTTGATTACTTCGAGGTTGTGTTCAATCACAATCACCGAGTGCCCCTGATCAACCAATGCGTTCATGGCTTTCAATAACTTGGAGATATCGTGAAAATGTAATCCGGTAGTAGGCTCATCAAAAATGAAAAGGATGTTTCCTTCGGTCGAGTTCTTGCCGAGAAATGAAGCGAGCTTTACACGTTGCGCTTCACCACCGCTCAATGAGTTGGAAGATTGTCCGAGCTTAACGTAGCCAAGACCGACATCGTTCAGCGGAACAATCTTATCGTAAACAGGTTTTTTATCCTTGAAAAAATCAAGTGCATCTTCAATGGTCATGTCGAGCACATCGGCAATATTTTTTCCGTTATACTCAATCTCTAATGTCTCTTGCTTAAAACGTTTACCGTGACAGCTTTCGCATTCTAAGTAAATGTCGGCCATGAATTGCATCTCTACCTTGATCTCGCCTTCGCCTTCACAGGTTTCGCAGCGGCCGCCTTCTACGTTAAAAGAAAAATTGGAAGGCTTGTAACCGCGTTGTTTCGCCAACGGCTGATCCGCATACAACTGACGGATGATGTCATACGCTTTTACATACGATATCGGGTTGGAGCGTGAAGATTTACCAATCGGATTCTGATCCACAAACTCAACTTGTGTGATGCGCGCGAAATCGCCATCCATCGAATCGTATTTGCCCGGAGATTCACCCACCGATCCGCTTAAGCGGCCAATGGCAGGGTAGAGGATTTTTTTGATAAGCGTTGATTTACCCGAACCGCTTACCCCGGTAACAACGGTCAGCGTACCTAACGGAAACTTGACGGTAAGATTTTTCAGGTTGTTCTCGCGGGCACCTTTAATGGTGATGTGATCTTTCCACTTTCTTCTTTTCGCAGGGATGGCAATCGTTTCCTTTCCGCTGAGGTAGTCAACGGTGTGTGAATTGGTTGTGCCGTTTAATTGTTTGATCGATCCCTGGAAAATCAATTCCCCGCCATGGGCGCCTGCATCCGGTCCGATGTCAATGATCTCATCGGCAGCCCGCATAATTTCTTCTTCATGCTCAACTACGATGACGGTATTTCCAAGATCACGTAATGATTTTAATACTTCAACCATCCGTGCCGTATCCTTTGGATGAAGGCCGATGCTGGGTTCATCCATAATATACATCGAGCCAACCAATGCACTTCCAAGCGAAGTTGCCAATTTGATTCGCTGATATTCTCCGCCCGACAACGTTGCTGTAACACGATTCAAGGTTAAATAGCCTAACCCAACCTTCACCATGTATTCGAGGCGCGATTTGATTTCGGTTAAGATCCTGTCTGAAATTTTCTTTTCGTATTCCGGAAGCTTAAGGGAAGTGAAGAACGTTAACGTATCTTCAATCGGCATGAGCACAACATCGGTTATGGATGTGTTTGCAATCTTCACATACTGCGCATCCTTTCGCAGCTTGGTTCCGCGGCAATCCGGACACGTAGTTCTTCCGCGGTAGCGCGAAAGCATCACCCGGTATTGAATTTTATAGGTTTTTGACTCTAAGTATTTAAAGAACGCATGAATGCCTTCGAAGTACGTGTTTCCGTTCCAAAGCAGTTCCTGCTCTTTTTGGGTTAACTCATTATACGGTCGGTGGATCGGAAAATTGAATTTGATACCGTTTTTCAATAAAGGCTTGGCCCATTCATTCATAGCCTCTGATCGCCAGGGAGCAATCGCACCCTCATAAACCGAAAGTGACTTATCCGGAATAACAAGATCGTCATCAATGCCCAATACTTTTCCAAAACCTTCGCAGGTACGGCATGCACCAAAGGGATTGTTGAAGCTGAAGAAGTTTACGGAAGGTTCTGTGAACTGCATTCCATCCAGTTCAAACCGGTCGGAGAAGTGCATGGGTTTGTGACCTTCTGCATGCACGAAGCACTCATCGTGCCCTTCGTAAAATGCAGTTTGTACAGAATCTGAAATTCTGAAGATAGTGTCTTCATCCGCTGCATTAACAGCCGTACGGTCAATCAGAATTTCAACTTTGTCTTTATCGGTTAATTTCTTTTTTAAATTCAGCAGCTCTTCAATAAACGCCACTTCACCATTCAATAAAACACGTGCAAAGCCTTTGCTTAACAAGAGATTTAACTCCTCCTGAATTTTTCTTCCTTTTTGAATGGTGACAGGAGCAGCAATCATAATACGCGTTCCGGGCGGCAACTTGTTTATCGCATTTACCACATCGGTAACCGTATCACGCTTTACTTCTTTTCCGCTGATCGGAGAGTAAGTTTTCCCAACCCGCGCGAAGAGCAGTTTTAGATAATCATAGATTTCGGTACTTGTACCAACGGTTGATCTCGGATTCCGGGTGTTTACCTTTTGTTCAATCGCGATAGCGGGCGAAACACCTTTAATGTAGTCTACATCCGGTTTTTCCATCCGGCCTAAAAACTGTCGGGCGTATGAACTTAAACTCTCCACATACATGCGCTGGCCTTCTGCAAAAAGCGTATCAAAAGCCAGTGAAGATTTGCCCGAGCCGGAAAGTCCTGTTATTACGACTAGCTTGTTCCTAGGAATGGCCACGCTCAGATTCTTTAAATTGTTAACCCGGGCGCGTTTAATGATGATGTATTCTTTGGGATCGAGGTTATCGAGGTGTGAATCGGTGCGGACTAACTTGGTACTCATGCGAATCGGCTAAAATAGGAAAACACGTTGCCCCATCCTATCAGAAACCTGAAATGAACCGGACAAGTTCAAAAGCAAGAACACCATCGGGGAGGATGGTGTTCTGAGAAAGTAAAAATCTTTACTTGAGAAATTAATTATCGAAATCAGGGTCGTAGCTACCTTCCTTGCGTGACTTTCCGCCACCTTCACTGTCATAGTCATCACCTTCGCTTTCGGCTTCGTCATCTCCGCCCTCGTCATCCGCAAGATCTTCCCCGCGTTCGTCACCGAAATCCTCCTTGTTTTCTTTCTCCATGTCGTAGCCGCCATCACTGTTTTTGGTGACCGGGATCTTTACTAGGTAGATGGCATCCTCCGTTTCCAGCGGAAACACGAAAAGCTGCTCCTTTTTGGGGCTCACAATGCGGGTGATGTTACTTTCATACCCGTTCGGGTATTGACGTTTAATAAGCTCTTTGAGGTCTTCGCTCAGGGTATCCAGACTTTTAATGAGACGCTTCTTCGGATTGGCCATACACTTTAAATACGCAAAAAATCAATGGCAAATACATTAAGAATTTTCGGTTGTGACAAGAATTTTCAAAATTTTTTTGCGGATTTCCGGAAACTTGATACCTTTTCAAACTAATTGTTCAACCAAACCCCCTAACAATATCGAATAGACTTCTACGTTACCTAAATGTGAGACAATGATTCAGAACAAATGGAGTGACAGCGAGCTGGTGTCACGCTATAAGGATGGTAACGAGAAAGCTTTCGAGATTCTCCTCCACAGGCACAAATCAAGGGTTTTTACAGCCATTTACTTGATTGTGAAAGACCGCTACATCGCGGAGGACCTGCTGCAGGAAACTTTCATCAAGGCAATCAACACCATCCGGGGCGGACGCTACAATGAGGAAGGTAAATTTTTACCATGGATTAGTAGAATCGCGCATAACCTGGCCATCGACCATTTCCGGAAAGAAAAACGCTATCCGGAGATTATTTTGGAAGACGGCAGCCCGTTGCTGAACTCGATGCAATTCGCAGAAGAATCCATCGAGGACAAGCAGATAATGAAAGATACTGCCACGCGCCTGCGGGAACTCATTAAAGAGCTGCCCGAAGAGCAAAAGCAGGTGCTGATTATGAGGCATTACCTGAAAATGAGCTTTCAGGAAATTGCTGAACGCACCGGGGTAAGTATCAACACAGCATTGGGCAGAATGCGGTATGCACTCATCAACCTGAGGAAGAAAATGATTAAAAACCATCTTGCCTATGATAAAAACTTTTACCCAAAACGATCTGATGAGGTATCTATACCACGAGACAACGGAAAAGGAGGAGCGGGAAATAAATAAAGCCCTGCTGGCCGATAACGAGCTTCGTGAGCTGTACCAGTCAATGAGCGCCATGAAAACTGAAATGGACAAAGCACAACTGGAACCATCTTCCAACGCGGTTTTGAATATTCTGGGCTACTCGCGCAACGAACAGCACCATGACCACAAGCATTAAAGCATTTGTGCGTAACAAAAAAGACCATCCGTAACGATGGTCTTTTTTTGTTTCTTTACGGCATGAAGGTCCTCATCCTGCATCAGTACTTCAATACCCCTGAAACAGGAGGGCCGCTGCGTTCTTATTATCTCGCCAAAGCTTTGGTTGACAAAGGGATCACCACTGCGGTGATTACCACGCACAACGGCAATGATTTTCGTAAAGAAATGATTGAAGGCATTGAAGTTCATTACCTGCCGATACCCTACAGCAACAGCTTTGGATTTTTTAAACGAATTTTATCTTTCCTGAAATTTGTCTTCAGCATCGTTCGGGAAGCCGGCCAGTTTAAAGAGTATGATGTTTGCTACGCGATCTCAACACCGTTAACCATTGGGCTGGCTGCGCGCTGGATTAAATGGCGCTATAAAATTCCGTTCATTTTTGAAGTAGGCGACCTCTGGCCGGAAGCGCCCATACAGATAGGGATCATTAAAAATCCAGTCCTGAAGAAAATCCTGTATGCGCTTGAGAAATCGATCTATAAACGATCCAGGTCGATCGTAGCGTTATCGGAACCAATCAGAAGCGCCATTGCGGCCAAAGCGCCCCGAAAGAAAATTCACGTTATCTCAAACATGGCGGATATTGATTATTACAGGCCGTCTGATAAAAACCCTGCCCTTGAAGGAAAATTCAATGTCGAGGGCAAATTTGTCTTATCGTACATCGGTACGTTCGGATTAGCCAATGGCCTTGAGCAGATGCTGGATTGTGCGCAAGCTGTTAAGACAAATCCAGTCATTCATTTTATCCTTTGCGGAGACGGAGCCATGCATTCAACTCTTTTGAAGCAAGCGGAGCAGCGCAAGCTTACCAATGTCTCGTTTATTCCCATGCAGGACAGAAAAGGTGTTGGTGAAATATTGAATGTAACCGATGCAGCTTTCATCAGCTACCAGCCTTTACCGGTTCTGGAAACGGGTTCGCCCAACAAGTATTTTGATGCGCTCGCTTCCGGAAAAATGATTGTGGTGAATTTTAAAGGCTGGATTAAGGAAGAGATTGAGGGTCATCTTTGCGGACTCCATGTTGACCCATCGGACCCGAAAGATTTTGAAAAGAAGATCACTGAGTATGTAATGAACAGGGACTTGCTGAACACCTGTCAAAGGAATAGTCGCGCCCTTGCCGAACAGCGCTATACACGCAAAAAGCTTTGTGATGAGTGGCTTAAAATAGTAGTCATCTACGATTCGGCTACGACTGTCGCCCGATCAGATCTTTCGCAAACATAACGAGGCTCTGTTTTTTACCGGGAGCGATGTTCAGTCTGTCAAGGGCGTTGAAGCCTTTGGTAAAGTAATGATTGATCTTTTTTTCAGCCAAAGCCGGAACGCCAAGCGAATTATAAATCTCTTTAATCGCTTTTACCTTTTTAGCCTTATTGAATTTCGTTAACGAGAGCTGTACGCGAAGCTCTTTTTTTGTTTTGCCTTTTGCTTTCTCCAGTGCTTTGATCAACAAATAAGTCTTTTTGTTCGCGATGATGTCGCCACCGACTTGTTTGCCGAATTTCTTTGGGTCTGCGTATGCGTCCAGTAAATCGTCTTTCAATTGAAATCCGATTCCAATGTTTACGCCAAATTCACGCAAAAGCTTCCGGTCTTCTACCGGTGCGCCCGCCAGGATAGCCCCCAACTCCAGGCTAAAGCCGAGTAACACGGCAGTTTTCTGTCGGATCATCTCAATATACTGCGCCTCAGTAACGGTGTTCATGGTTTCAAATTCCATATCCCACTGCTGGCCTTCGCAGACTTCAGTAGCGCATTGATTGAAAAAAGTGATTACCGTCTTCAATGTTTCAGCCGGTAGCGGCAGCAGCATGTCATATACTTTCACCTGCATCACATCGCCTGCAAGAATGGCGGTGTTCACATTCCATTTTTCATGCACGGTTACGTTGCCCCTGCGCAAGGGCGCGTTGTCCATGATGTCATCGTGCATGAGGGTGAAATTGTGGAACAGTTCTACGGCTGTTGCGTAGGGAACAATGCTTTTGGGATCGTCTTTATACAAAGAGTAGGAGAGTAATACTAAAATTGGTCGTAAGCGTTTGCCGCCAATCGCCATCAGGTAGCGGATGGGTTCATACAGCGTAGCCGGAGTTGCACCGTACTTGTTTTTTTTGATCTCCTGCTCGATCCACGTAGAATAATCTTTTAGAGTATTCATGATTAGCTTTTGTCAAGCCGGTTAAGAAGGTCTGCTGTTGAAACAAGTTGGCTGTGAAAACCATGGTTCACCAATCCCCTGCGCAGCTGGTTATCTCCAGTCCATAGTTTTGCACGCAGGTGTCGCGCAAGCGCCACGAAGGGAGCGTCTTTTAAATCAATTTTAGAAAGCAGGGTCACCGCATAAACCCAGTCGCGTTCGGGTAAAATTCGGTGGTCGATAAATTGAATTCGTTTGATGCTCAGTGTAATTAATTCGTCCAGACTTTCTCCGTCTAGTTTTGTGAGTTTAAGTAGTTTGGATCGATGGCTGAAAATTTCATCTTTTAAAAATTCGCACGAATAAAACTCAAACTTGTGCCGGTGATGGATCAGTATTTTTCCAATGTTGCTGGAAGAATTAAGTATTGCGCTAAATACAATGTTCGTATCAACGACTACCCTCATTCAGAATTTTTTTGGCGTTTTTCTTCCACCATTTACTGTTAATTGATGACGCCAGTTTGTTTACAGTAGTTTGCCTGACATTAAACGCAGAGGTCAATTCTTTGAAGCGGATAAAATCCAACACGTCCTGAATTTCGCGGGTATCAACCGAAGAAGGAATTCGGATAATAATTTCGCCTTTTTTCCTTTCAATAATCATGATCAAAGTTACCAATCAGTGTGTAAAAGTCAAATTAAAAGAGCTAAGCTTATTCGTATCAAACAGCGGATTGACCTTCCCTTGCGAATACCAAATCAATCGTTCGCCTGTCAACATCCGTTTTCTTGATCTTCACCCGAACCGGGTCGCCCAGCGTATAAATCTTTCTTCTTCTGCGGCCGATAATGCTGTAGCTCTTTTCATCGAACTCGTAAAAGTCATCTTCCATATCCGCCAGGCGGATCATGCCTTCGCATTTCGTTTCGATGATCTCAATGAAAATTCCCCATTCGGTTACACCTGAGATAATACCATCGTAGACTTTGCTCTTGTCCATCATAGCCATGTACTCAACCTGCTTGTATTTGATAGAAGCACGTTCAGCGTCTGCTGCGCGTTTTTCGCGCTCAGAAGAATGCAATGATTTTTCTTCAAAATCTTTTTTGTTCACCGATTTTCCCTTGTCGAGATAATGCTGCAACAAGCGATGCACCATCATGTCTGGATAACGCCTGATCGGGGATGTAAAGTGTGAGTAGTGATCGAACGCCAATCCAAAGTGACCTTTTGCTTCTGTGGTGTATTTGGCTTTTGCCATCGCGCGTACCGCGAGTGATTGCAATACATTTTGCTCTGGCTTGCCCTCCACTTCATCCATTAATTTATTTAATGAACGTGAAACGCCATTACCTTCTACGTTCAACTTGTGGCCGAACTGTTTGGCGAACAACGCAAAGTTCTGAAGCTTTTCAGGATCGGGATTATCGTGTGTACGATAGACGAATGTATTCCGTTCTTCACCTTTCTTCATGTTGTAGATAAATCTTGCAACTTGTCTATTGGCGAGCAGCATAAACTCTTCAATCAACTTGTGCGCATCTTTCCGCACTTTCGGGATGACCGCGAGCGGTTTACCTTTTTCGTCAAGTTTGAATTTCACTTCCGTTGTTTCAAAATTTACCGCGCCCTGCTTGAAGCGATCTTTGCGCAACTTGTGTGCTAAATCGTTCAGGAGATTTAATTCTTTTACAAATGGACCTTGTTTAGTTTCCAACACTTCCTGTGCGCCCTCATACGAAAAGCGATGATCGGAATGGATGACCGTTCGGCCAAACCACTCTTTTTTAATGTTGGCATCTCTATCCATCTCAAACACGGCTGAGAAAGTGAACTTGTCTTCTTTTGGACGTAACGAACAAAGTCCGTTCGATAATCTTTCCGGAAGCATCGGAATTGTTCTGTCTACCAGGTAAACCGAAGTTGCGCGATCAAATGCTTCTTTCTCCAATTCTGAATTGGGATCAACATAATGCGTTACATCGGCAATGTGTACGCCAATGCGGTAGCCATCCGGCAAAT
>CAZIGG010000034.1:15609-26696 GCA_964538575.1 uncultured Roseivirgaceae bacterium | reverse complement strand
TTGAGTTCCTGTGTTTCATCAATCTCGTTACGTCCGGGCACGCCTCCGGTATGATAATGTGAAATGTATTTATTGTACTGGCGAATCGTAGCAATAACATCGCCTTCCATGATCTGCATGTGGTAGATGTCGTACAAAAGCTTAAACTGCTCCGACCCAACCTTCTCACACAACGCAGCTCCCCAGGCAGTGCGATCGCACTGATAATCATGATGATCCACTTTGCTGTTCAGCAGTTCCATGGACAACGTAATTTTGTATTTCTCTGCCAGCGGCATTAATCGTTTCAATCCCACCGCACAATTTTCAATTCCCTTTTCATCGTCTAAGCCATTCCGGTTTCCGGAGAAACAAATGAGTTTGTTCAACCCGGCTGCGGCCGCTTTAGGAATAAGCCCGGAATAGCTTGCTATCAATTCATCATGCAAAGCAGGGTTGTTAAACCCCTCTGTAATTCCTTTTCCGGCACCCCACGGCATCGCTGATGTCAAGCCGTATTTTTTCAGGAGCGGCCATTCTTCCGGCCCGGTTAATTCAATGGAAGCTAATCCGATGTTGTTTGCGGCCTTACAAAGGTCTTCCAGCGGAATGCTGCTGTAGCACCACCGGCATACGGAATGATTTATTTTACCTTTCAGCTTTTCATCCAAAACAGCTTCAGTTGCTGAAAGCCTGTGCGACAAGGAAACTCCGGCAATTGCAACAGCGGCTGATCCGGCAATTTTTTTAAGGGCGCTTCTGCGCGATGGATTTACAGTGTTACTCATGGAGTTTATTAATTAAGTGAGTACGGTTATTTTTTAAATTCTATCCAATCCACATCCAGCATGTGATCATTCGGTTCCTGGTCTTTCCGGATAACAAAGTAAAGATCGTTCTTTCCGCCCGGATCTTTGATTGATGTGGTAATCTGTCTGAACTTCTTCCAATCGCCTGTTTGTGTATACTTCACGGTACTGATCACCTCGCCTTTTGGCGAGCCTACATGCACTTCAATGGTTGCATCCCGGTTTAACGAAGCATAATTGTACGTGAGTTGTTTAATGCCTTTCAGGTCAATATTCTTAAAAACAAAAAACGATTTATGGTGAATGTTGCCCAGCGTACCTTCATCTGGTCTAACGTTATTTAAAACATCAGCTTCTTCAGCCTGAACGCGGGCAGGGCGTAATATTAACGCAGCGCTATTTGTTAACGGAGTTGCTTCGCCACCTTTGTCGGTATACGATGCGCTCAGGGCGTAGCGGCCTTGTGCTTCAGCATCCTTATGTTCCTTAAATGATACCGTTCCGGTCTGCGGAAGACTTTCAACCTTCTTGTCCGTGAGCGAAAGGACGTACTTAACAATTTTAGCAACGTCTTCTTTCGGCATTTGCGGATGCGCATTCATGGCAGGTTCACCCCAAACACCTCCTCCGCCTGCTATAATTTTTTCAATCAGCTTTGCCGGAGCAGTTTTATCGTCTTTATATCGTTTTGCGATTTCCATAAATGCGGGGCCAATGGATTTTCCTGTAAGCTGATGGCATGTTTCACAATCGCTTGCCTCCAGCAATGATTTACCGGCATCGAACGAAGCAACCTGCAAATGCCCCAACTGCTGATCCGTTTTTTCAATGTACTTAAGTCCGATCATAACGTTGTTTGGATCGATTGACGTGTCTTCGTTGTCCTTAATATCAACCGTATAATGAAAAGGTGTTTTATCAAAAAAGAACGTGCTATTATCAGTTGTGCTGATGGAAACAGTCGGCAATGTGTTTCCTGCTTTTATTTCTACTGTATCGGTATCACTTGCGCCCAGCGCATCGGTAACCGTAAGAATTACCTTGAACACGCCATTTTTTGTAAACGTATAGTCAACATCGGCATTCTTAATTTTCTTATCCTCAATCAGCCACTCGTATGTCAACGCATCATCATCAAAATCAAAGCTTGATTTGCCGCTCAGCTTTACTTTCAGGGGAGCTAAACCGATGGTTTCCGCAGCGGTGATCTTCGCTGTAGGCTTACGGTTTCCACCATTGTAATCAATCCGGACTAAACGTGCATCCACATTATCAAGACCGTAAACAGAACCGTATTCCAGCATGTAAAACGAGCCCTCCGGCCCTACTTCCATGTCAATCGGTCGTCTGAAATCGCCCGTGATCGGCATAAAAGGTTCCATGCGCACATACTTATAGTCGTTATCCAGTCGCACGGCAAATACCCAGTTGCGCATCCAATCCATAATGAACAGACATTTATCAAAATACTCCGGGAACTTTGTGGCTGATGCAAGCTTGTCATTGTAATGATACACGGGCCCCGCCAGGGCGCTGCGTCCGCCCATACCAACATCCGGAAATTCATCTGACTTTTCATACGGATACCAGATCATAGCTTTCTGCGCAGGCGGAAGATTTTTTAGTCCAGTATTATTAACGGATGCGTTAACCGGTGCGTTAGCATCGTACAATGCTCCCAGTGTTTTCGTGACAAAATCATATTCAGGATATGGCTTATTGTCGCCCATAAAGTACGGCCAGCCGAAATTTCCTGCTTTTTTAGCCTGGTTTATTTCATCGTAACCCCGCGGCCCATGTGTTCCGTTCTCACCCGCATCCGGGCCGATCTCGCCCCAATACACGATTGAAGTTTCCTGATCAACCGACATGCGGTACGGATTGCGGCATCCCATGGCATAAATCTCAGGCCGGGTCAGGGCAGTGCCTTTCGGAAATAAATTTCCTTCCGGAATTGTATAAGAGCCGTCAGCTTCCGGACGAATTCGGAGAATCTTTCCTCGCAGGTCATTTGTATTACCGGCTGACCGTTGTGCATCGTAAATGATTCTGCCCGGAATTTCATCGAGAGGTGCATATCCATCGGAAGCGAACGGAACTGTATTATCACCCGTTGACATGTATAGATTTTTGTCTTTATCCCATGCCAGTGAGCCGCCTGCATGCGCCCCGATTTCAAGCTCTAACGGAATTTTGATAAGTATTTGTTCGGATGTAAGGTCGAGTACATTATCCTTTCCGATTTTAAACCTGGAGATATTCTGATGTGCAGGCATCTCATTCGGTGTGTAAAACAAGTAGAGATAGTTATTGTCTTTAAAATCAGGATCAAGCGTCAACCCCAAAATTCCGCTCCCGAAGTTTTCTTTGGAATCGGGCATTACATTAAACTTATGAATGAGAACCGTTTTGTTATCCGTGGGTAAGTATACATACAGGCTACCAGAGCGTTCTCCAAAGAAGACGCGGCCATCGGGTGCAACCGCAAGCTCCATCGGTTCATTGAGGTCGTTCGACAAAATTGTTTTGGTAAACCGGTTTTCTTCAGGAGTTTTTAGGGCGTATGATTTACTGTAATCAAGCTTAACATTTTCACCCATCGCATACCGGATGCCGCCTAAAAGGTGTTTTAAGAATAACGGCTCACTGTAGGATTCGGTGGTATGACCCCCACCGGTATAAAAAGCACGACCACCATCATACGCATGATACCAGGCAATCGGGTGACGCGGCCCGTTCGCACCGCCTTCATACGTTTGTTCATCAAGCTCGGCCAGCACATGGATACCCGCATAGATGCTCTTATAATTATACCATTCATCGGTCCGCTCCCAACGCATGGGCAATCCCTTCATGGAAAGATGACTTGTGTCGATAACGTTTATGGCTGCAGGTTGTATGGCTGGATGACTAAGAAAATAAGCTCCAACAAGTCTGTTATACCAGGGCCATTCATACTCCGTGTCAGCAGCAGCGTGAATGCCCACGTAACCGCCACCGGCCTGAATGTAGCGCTCAAAAGCCACCTGCTGATCGGCATTCAGAACATTTCGTGTTGTGCTGAGGAAGATGACAGCTTTATACTTTTTTAACTGATCGTCTGTAAACTTACGGGCATCTTTTGTAGTGTCTACCTCAAATCCACTCCCGGCTCCCAGCTTTTGAAGGGCAGCAATGCCGGTAGGGATAGATTCGTGATAGTATCCATTCGTTTTTGCAAATACCAGGATGCGCGGAGTATCATCGGTGCAACTGCTTAGAAAAATTGTTACAACCGTAAAGAAAATGATTGAATAAATCTTGAGGTGTTTAGGTAGTTTACGCGCTGCGATTGTCATGTAGAATAATGTCTAGATGGCATCAAGCTACGGGTATTTTAAAAAATAAAAAATGTTGCGCTTATTAAAAGTAGAGACGCAAAATCCAACCTACCGGCAGGCAGGTTTGCGTCTCTACACAATTATGAATATTGATTATTTGGAATGATTATTCCGTTCCTTTTCGTACGCCTCAATTACCTCCTCCAGCTCCTTGTACCAGGCTTCTCCGTATTTACGGATCAACGGATCTTTCAAAAACTTATAAACCGGAACTTTCAATTCCTGGCCCAATGCGCAGGCCGGTGAGCAGATGCTCCACTTATGATAATTCAGCGCTTCGAAATGTTTCTTTTTCGTGATGCGGATCGGGTATAAATGACAGGAGATTGGTTTCTTCCAGCCGATCTTTCCGTCAAGGTATGCTTGCTCGATTCCGCATTTTAAAACTTTCTTGTCGTCATAAATTGCATACGCGCATTCTCTCCCCTTAATGGTTGGCGTTGACAGGTCTCCATCTTCGTCCAGCACATGCGTTCCTTGCTTTTCGATTGCTTTGATTCCGGCTTCGGATAAATAAGGTTTTACCTCCGGATAGATCTCCTTCAGAATTTCAAGCTCATCTTCGTCCAGCGGAGCGCCATAGTCGCCCTCCACGCAGCACGCGCCTTTGCACTTATCGAGATTGCAGACGAATTCCTTTTCAATCACATCGTCCGAAATCAGTATCTCTCCTATTTGCAGCATTGTTTCTTAATGTAAGGCCTTAACATCCTTCGCGTTACGTTTGTTCCGCAACGCTAAAATAACTGAAATTGTATACTCTCCTGCTTTTGAATATCGCCTGATACAGCTTTTGCAGAAAGCTGCTTCGAATAAAAACCTATGTGATAGAAAGGCATTTCCATCAGTCCGGAGCTAAGTTTGTGTACCGAAAGTGTAGTGTTAAGCCCGAGCATCAACATATTGTTCTGCTGGATCTTCACCAGCTTTTTATAAAATTCACCATTACTCTTCACGTCCTCAAGCTTTTCAATATCCCTGAATCCGCCCAAGTATTTATTGAGACGCTCGCGCTGCTCTTTAATATAGAAGCTGTAATCCAGCCGGCCGGTCAGGCTAAACGTATAGGGAATCAAAAAGCTGAAGCCCAGGTCGTTGAGTTTATCGATCGTTGTGAACGGAATGTCAATCGAGAACGGATCAACCAGGCAAAACACGGCCACTTTATATGCGCCTTTGGATTGCGGAACGTAGGAACGAAACTTGTCGATCAGTTGTTCAGGCTTTGATTCGAAGATCACCACGTTTTTGCCGCGGAAATATTTATTGACCCTGATCTTGAGCGCCTTGGCATTTTCGGAAGATTGCTCACAAAAAATCCACTTCGAAACCGGAAGATCGTACTGAAGCGAAGCCAGCGCAGCCGAAGAAAAGAGTTGCTTTTGGTGACCGATGGAGTATAACCCTGAGCCGGAATACAGATCGACAAATATGATGTCGTTCACTTTCCCGGAGACATTGGTGATAAAAGATTCGAAATATTGCTGGATGAGTTGAATCTTTACTTTAAACCAGGGTTCCGCAGCCGTTGTAACAAAACCATCATCCTGAAAAGAATCAAAAAATGCGGGCGAAGTTGTAAGGCTCAAGTGTGAACAGGTTTAACAAAAATACTTTTGCAAAAGCAAGGATGCAACATTCTGATCAATAAAGTGCAGTTGGAAATATTTTATGAAGGATAAAAAGGATCAGTTACCTTGCGGGGTCGTATGGATTATTTAGAGCAGCTGAACCCTTCGCAGTACGAAGGTGTAGTGAATACAGAAGGACCCACCATGCTGATTGCCGGTGCGGGATCGGGCAAAACGAGGGTACTCACCTACCGCATCGCACACACGATCAAAGCTAAAGATGTTGACCCGTTCAGCATTATGGCGCTGACCTTTACCAACAAGGCCGCCAAGGAGATGCGCGAGCGCGTGGAGAAAGTTGTGGGGTCGGATGCGCGCAATATCTGGATGGGAACGTTTCACTCGGTGTTCGCCCGGTTGCTCCGGGCTGAAGCGCACCATATCGGTTATCCGAACAACTTCACAATTTATGATGTAGACGATTCCAAAACCCTGATCAGGCAGATTGTAAAGGAAATGGGTCTGGATGAAACAGCCTACAAACCAAACGTTGTATACAATAGAATCTCTGCCGCTAAAAACCGGCTGATCAGTTGGCAGGAATATTTAGGTGATGGAGAATTAATAGCTGACGATGCCGGTAACATGCGCCCTGAAATGGGCAACATCTACAGAAATTATTCACTGCGTTGCTTCAAAGCTGGCGCAATGGATTTTGATGACCTGCTTTTTAATACCGACAAGCTTTTTAAGGAACACCTCGAAGTGCTTAATAAATACCAGCAGCGCATTCACTACTTGCTGATCGATGAGTTCCAGGATACAAACCTCTGTCAATACTTTATTGTACGCAGACTCGCTGCCGTGAGACAAAATATTTGCGTGGTGGGTGACGATGCCCAAAGTATTTACGGCTTCCGCGGAGCGGATATCACCAACATCCTGAATTTTGAAAAGGATTACCCGGATCTGAAAGTTTTTAAACTTGAGCAGAACTATCGTTCAACCCAAAATATCGTAAACGCGGCCAATTCGGTTATCAAAAGAAACCGCGCACAAATCCCGAAGAACGTCTGGACGTCCAACGAAGAGGGGAACCAGATCGAGCTTATCAAAGCCTTATCCGACAATGAAGAAGGAAGATTAGTTGCCTCTTCCATCTTTGAAGAAAAGATGCAGCATCAGCTCAAGTTCAGCGACTTTGTTATACTTTACCGGACCAACAGCCAGTCGCGCGCAATGGAAGAATCGCTGCGAAGGCTCAACATTAAATACAAAATTATAGGCGGTCTGTCATTCTATCAGCGAAAGGAAATCAAAGACCTGCTGGCGTACATGCGTTTTGTGCTGAATCACAATGATGAAGCTTCATTCCGAAGAATTATCAATCTTCCGAAACGCGGCATTGGCGACACAACAGTTGATAAAATAATTCTCGGCTCCAACGATCAGGGTGTGCCGATCTGGGATGTGATTCAAAACCCATCTCCATTCGTTGGTGGCCGTTCTGCCGGACCGATTGATGATTTCGTTACGATGATCAAACGCTTTGTACTGGAAGTTGAACGCAAAGACGCATACGATGCTGCTTTTGAAATTGCAAAAGGCTCCGGCTTAATGCGCGAATTGTATGAAGACAAAACCGTTGAAGGCCTCAGCCGTTACGAAAACATTCAGGAATTACTGAACGCGATCAAAGAATTTGTTGACGATCCGGAAAAGGAAGATAAATCGTTAGCCGCTTTTCTTCAGGAAGTTTCCTTAGTCACCGGCCAGGATGAAGACAAAGATAAAGATCCTGATAAGGTAACGCTCATGACCATTCACATGGCGAAGGGTCTGGAATTCAAATACGTTTACATTGTCGGGCTGGAGGAAGATCTCTTCCCTTCACAAATGATGCTGAGCAGCCGGGCAGATCTGGAAGAAGAAAGAAGATTATTTTACGTGGCAATCACCCGTGCGCAGAAAAGGTTGTTTCTAACATACGCCACATCCCGTTATCGTTTCGGGCGATTGAAGAACTGCGAGAAAAGCCGCTTCATTGACGACATCGATCCGGGTTATATTAAAATCAGTACCAAGTTCTCGGGCATGGAGTCATCCCCGGTGAGCAGCGGGTATGCAAAAACCCTCGTGAGCGGAATTAAGAAAACGATGGCCTCCGCTCCGCTAAAGCCAAAGGCAACTGCCTACAAAACCCCGGTTGATTTCAAGCCCAGCGACAACGCGCTGCTGCAGGAGGGCATGAAAGTCGAGCATCCTAAATTCGGCTTTGGCAAGGTCGAAAAGATGGATTTTTCCGGCCCGGATAAGAAGGCTAAAATAATATTTGACGATTTTGGCGAGAAGACCTTATTACTTAGCTTTGCCAAACTGAAAATACACGAATAGAGGCGCTTTACAGCCTCGCCCTACACACATGGCAGATCAAATGATTGGAGAATACAACACCTCGCGGCCTGATATTATCTTAAAAGAATACGGCCGCAATGTTCAGAAACTGGTTGAGTACATTCGCAGCATTCCGGACAAGGAAAAACGTACGGAACTTGCGTTCACGCTCATCGAACTGATGAAGCAACTGACGCCCAGCGTTAAAGAAGCAACACCTGAGAACCCGCAGCGCATGTGGGATGATTTATATGTAATTGCAGATTTCAACCTGGATTTGAATAGCCCCTTCCCGGTTCCGGATCGCGAGACATTATTCAAAAAACCAAAACACATCGGCTATCCGCAAAGCAATATTCGTTTCAAACACTACGGTAAGAATATTGAGCGCCTGATCAAGGAAGCAGTGAAGCTTGAAAACGAGCAGGAGCGCAACGATGCAGTGATCTATCTCGGCAAGCTGATGAAGACTTTTTACGGCAACTGGAATAAAGAGACCCTCGATGATTCCGTTATCGTGAATGATATCCGCACCATGTCGCAAGGCAAGCTTTCGCTTGATCTGAGCAAAGTCCGCGAAGACAACTTATTTGAGCAGCTTTATAAAGGCGAGAAACGCAAGCCTGGGCTGGAACAAAGCGCAGATCGCGAACGCGGCCAGGGTCAGCACCGCAATGGGGGCGGACATCGCAACAATAAAAACAGGTTCAAGAACAAGAATCGGAATAACAACAACAGAAGAAGAGATCAATAATTAAATAAGTTGACAGTAGGCAGTTGACAGTTGGCAAATGTTGTCAATTGCGCTTTGTCAACTGTCAATTTTGTTTTAACGAGAGTTTAATGAGCATTTTCAAAATCAAGGGCGGCATTAAGTTAAAAGGCGAGATCATCCCGCAGGGTGCAAAGAATGAAGCGCTGCAGATCGTGAGCGCGGTATTGTTAACCGATCAGCCGGTAACCGTTCATAATATCCCTGATATCCGCGATGTAAACAAGCTGATCGAGCTGGTGGGTGATTTAGGTGCAAAGGTTGAAAAGTTCGGTAAAGATTCATATCGCTTTACAGCATCGTCTGTTAATACAAAATTTTTAGAAAGTGAAGCATACCGCACCAAAGCTGCTGCGCTGCGCGGTTCGGTGATGCTGCTCGGTCCGATATTAGCGCGTTTTGGAAAAGCAAGCCTGCCCAAACCCGGGGGCGATAAAATCGGGCGGAGAAGATTAGACACGCACTTCATTGGCTTTCAAAAGCTGGGTGCGAAATTCAACTTCGATTCCAACAACCAGTATTTTGAAATTGATGCGTCCAGGCTTGAAGGCGCCTACATGCTGCTCGATGAAGCCTCCGTTACCGGAACGGCTAACATTGTGATGGCCGCTGTGCTTGCGAAAGGTAAAACAACCATTTACAACGCAGCATGTGAACCCTACTTACAACAGCTTTGCAGCATGCTGAACCGCATGGGTGCGAAGATCACCGGTGTAGGATCTAACCTTCTTACCATTGAAGGTGTTGAAAAGCTTGGCGGAACAGAACATACACTTCTTCCCGACATGATCGAGATCGGAAGCTTCATCGGCCTCGCGGCCATGACGCAGTCTGAAATCACCATCAAAAATTGCCGCATCGATATGCTGGGCATCATTCCGGACATCTTTAAACGGCTTGGAATTAAAATGGAGTTCCGTGGAGATGATATTCACATCCCCGCCCAGGAGAAATACGAAATTGAATCGTTCATTGATGGCTCAATCCTTACCATTGCAGATTCACCATGGCCAGGCTTCACGCCTGATCTGATCAGTATTGTATTGGTCGTGGCCACGCAGGCAAAAGGATCAGTGCTCATTCACCAAAAGATGTTTGAAAGCCGGCTGTTCTTTGTTGACAAGCTGATTGACATGGGGGCACAAATTATCCTCTGCGACCCGCACCGCGCCATCGTCATTGGCCTTGACCGTAAACAGGCTTTACGTGGAATTAAAATGTCTTCGCCTGATATTCGGGCCGGAGTTGCATTGCTGATTGCTGCCTTATCTGCCCCTGGCACAAGTGAGATTTCGAGTATCGATCAGATTGACCGCGGATATCAGAATATTGATGCGCGATTGAGGGCGCTGGGTGCAGATATTCAGCGGGTTGATTAATTGCGTTCCAGCAATAATTCCGGAGGAACTCTGAGCAGTTTACTCAAAGGTGTTACCATGGAATATGTAAGTTTCCTTGAACCGTTCAATATCCTTGATACTACCGTTTTATCACCGACTGCTTTTGCCAAGTCAGATTGTTTTAATCCGAGATCATCCATCCTGATTTTAATGACATCAATTGGATTTTCAGGTACAGGAATCTCCCAACCCTTCTTTTTTTCATAGTCCTCCACCAGGATTACAAATGTTTCAAGTAACTGCCCTTCACTGGAATTCGGTGAAGGATCGTTGTCCATTAATTTATCAATTTCATTTAAATACTCGCTATACCGCTTGGCAGAACGAATTACTCTAATTTCTTTTGTCTTCATATTTCAAATTTTTTCAACATCGATTTTATCATACTCCTTATGCGTTCCGATAAATCTTACATAACCAATCCTCATCTTGTAAGCAAATTTCACAACAAGCCTGAAATTTCCACCCACAATGTTGAATACCACCCGGTTATTAGCCACAATACTTGCCTTGGGGAAAGTTCGCTTAATATCATGTGGTGAAAGCCACTCAGCTTTACTGGCTATTCCATACCATTCCTCTAATTCTTTCCGGCAATTAGCGTGAGTTTCCCAATAATCCCTTAACGTCTTTTTGGCAATTACTCTCATGGTAACGGCAAAGATAATATAAAAGTTGACAAAATGTCAACTTTTATATTTCTAAGGTCAGTGAAATCGGGCAATGATCCGAGCCCATATACTCATTGTAAATTTCAGCCTTCTTAACTTTTGAAACAAAGT
>CAZIGG010000034.1:3410-15509 GCA_964538575.1 uncultured Roseivirgaceae bacterium | reverse complement strand
TCCGAGCCCATATACTCATTGTAAATTTCAGCCTTCTTAACTTTTGAAACAAAGTTTTGCGGAACGAGGAAGTAATCAATCCTCCACCCCACGTTGCGCGCGCGTGCATTGAAGAAATTAGTCCAATAGGTGTATTTCACTTCGGCTGGATGAAAATGACGGAATGTGTCAATAAAACCTTCATCCAGTAACCGCTGAAAGCCATCGATCTCGCGCTGGGTAAACCCTGCCGAAACGTTGTAATTTTCTTTCGGGCGGGCAATATCAATTTCCTGGTGCGCGACATTCAAGTCTCCGCAAACAATTACCGGCTTTCTGCGCTTGAGAGAAGTCACGTGATCTTTAAAGGCTTCGTCCCATGTTTCACGATAATCCAACCGCTTTAATCCCTCTCCGGAATTGGGTGTATAAACTGTCACTAAAAAATACGTCAGGAATTCAGCCGTGATCACCCTGCCTTCCATATCGTGATCCTCAAGTCCCATGTCGTAGGTAACATTTAACGGTTCCTCTTTTGAAAGAATGGCCGTACCGGAATAACCCTTGCGCGCTTTCGATGAGTTCGCATAGCCATAGTAACCGGGAATCAACTGGAGAATATCCTTTACCTCCTCCGAGGAAGCTTTTGTTTCCTGGAAGCACAGCACATCGGCATTCATGCTTTTCAGGTCTTTCAGAAAATCCTTTTTAATCATCGAACGGATACCGTTCACATTCCAGCAGACAAAATGAAGTTGAGCCATTATAGTTACTTGTTTAACGACAGAGTTCATACATAAACATTCGCGACCCTGCCCGTCTGAATGGATTCATCCGGGCGGATGCCGCAATCCCCTTTTTAAGTTCTCTACAAGGGGATACCGGGACAAGCCCGGTAATAAAAAACCCTGACGGTTTCGCGTCAGGGTTCAAAATAAGTAAATATTGTTTAAGCAATTAAGCCTTTTTCTTGCCGGCCTTTGCTTTGAATTCTTCTTTGATTGCTTCCATATCAACCGACTTAACAACCGGCTGGAAATTCTGGATTTTCAACGACTGGCGTCTTACAGCCGACTTTGACTTATCCTTGCGATTCTTTCTTTTTAATCTTGTAACGCCCATGACTCTGCTATTTTGAGGGCGCAAAAATGCGGAAGTTTCGTGGATTTTACAATCCAAAACGCAACATTATCGCGTAAATCATACGCAACACACGAAAAATCGTCCCGAATATCCTAAAATCCATGAATCCAAGCCGAAAATAATGATATTGCAAGTCGTATGGAAAGACAGGAGAAACCAACTTTGCCCAAAGGAACCCGTGATTTTGGCCCTGCCGTGATGGCAAAACGCCAGTACATCCTGGATGCGATCAGGAAGGTGTTTCAGAAGTTCGGCTTCCAGCCCCTGGAGACTCCGGCTATGGAAAATCTTTCGACTTTGACGGGGAAGTACGGGGATGAAGGTGATCAGTTGTTGTTTAAGGTTCTTAACTCTGGTGATTTTCTTAAAGATGTAGATAATTCGAAGCTCGAGGCTAAAAACTCGAAGCTCATAACTTCAGATATTTCCGAAAAAGGCCTCCGCTACGATCTCACCGTTCCGTTTGCGCGCTACGTGGTGATGAACAAGCACGAAATCTCCTCTCCTTTCAAGCGCTACCAGATCCAACCCGTGTGGCGCGCTGACCGGCCGCAGAAAGGCCGCTACCGCGAGTTCTACCAGTGTGATGCCGATGTAGTGGGTACGGATTCACTTACCTGCGAAGCCGAGATCATTTTAATGATCCGTGAAGTATTTCAATCACTGAAGATTGAAGACTATACCATCAAGATCAATCACCGCGGAGTATTGACCGGCTTAGCCGAATTAGCAGGTGCGAAAGAAAATCAATCCGCTTTATTTGTTGCCATTGACAAGCTGGATAAGATCGGAGAAGAAAAAGTAAAGGAGGAATTGCTGGGCAAAGGTTTCAGCGAAAAAAGTATTAAAACTGTTTTTGATATCCTGAATTTCCAGGGAACCACTTCGCAAAAAATAGTTTTCCTGAATGATACGTTTACAAAATCAGAGGCTGGTGATAAAGGCGTGGGTCAGCTTAGCACGGTACTACGTTTGCTCAGAGATTACAACAGCGATGACAAGCGTGTGGAGTTTGACATCGCATTAGCGCGGGGCTTAAGCTATTACACCGGCTGCATCTTTGAAGTGAAGATCAATAATGTATCGATTGGCAGCGTAAGCGGTGGTGGTCGGTATGACAACTTAACAGCCGCGTTTGACGATAAAACAAATCTTCCGGGTGTGGGCTTTTCGTTTGGTGTTGACCGGTTGTACGATGCGATGGAAGAACTAAACCTCTTTCCGAAAGAAGCCCGGGCAACTACCAAAATCCTGATTTGCCACTTCGATGAAGAAACGCAGCGCTTTGGCTTAAAAGAACTGAGCGCATTACGCGCAGCCGGTATTTCGGCAGAAGTTTATCCCGACCAGGCTAAAATGAAAAAGCAACTCGATTACGCGAACAAAAAAATGATCCCTTATGCGATTGTGATTGGTTCGGAAGAAACAAAAAACGGTTTCCTCACTTTCAAGAACATGGAAACCGGGGATCAGGAAAAGCTCACCGTACAGCAGATCATTCAGAAACTGAAAGCATAGATGGCCACGCATTCCATTTCAGAAAAAATGCTGACGCTGAAAGACCTGTCGGCCATTCTTAACAATGCTGTAAAGCTTGAGCTTTCCGCGAGCGCAAAAGAAAAAATTCAACGCTGCCGCACGTACCTGGATGATAAGGCTAAGCATGCAACGCAACCCATTTATGGCATCAATACCGGATTCGGTTCATTGTATAACAAGAACATCTCACCTAACGACCTTGAAAAGTTACAGGAGAATTTAGTCAAGTCGCATGCCTGCGGAACGGGGCCTGAAATCCCGAATGAAATTGTTCGGTTGATGCTCTTCTTAAAAGTTCAGTCGCTCTCTTATGGTTATTCAGGCGTACAAGTCGATACTGTTCAGCGGTTAGCGGATTATTTCAACAACAACATCTTCCCGGTTGTGTATGAAATGGGATCATTGGGCGCTTCCGGTGACCTTGCTCCGCTGGCCCATCTTTCATTACCACTGATCGGATTGGGTGAAGCCAAAATTTCTGACCAAACCGTAACAGGAGCTGAGTTGAACAAAAAATTCGGCTGGGATTCAATCCATCTTAAATCAAAAGAAGGTCTGGCGTTATTAAACGGAACGCAGTTCATGAATGCATACGGTGTCTGGTGTACATTGCACGCACACCGCATCATCAGGCTGGCCAACATGATCGGAGCGCTTTCGCTCGATGCGTTTGACGGACGGATAGAGCCTTTCATGAAGTACGTTCACCTGATCCGGCCGCAAAAAGGCCAGGTATTCGTAGCCCAGGAAATTGAAAATTTATTGACAGGCAGTCAGCTCATCAAGCAGAATAAAAAACACGTTCAGGACCCGTATTCTTTCCGCTGCATCCCGCAGGTACATGGCGCAAGTCTGGATGCGATTGAACATGTTACAAACGTTGTACTCACCGAAGTTAACAGCGTAACCGATAATCCAAATATTTTCCCGGATGACGATCTGATCATTTCAGGCGGTAATTTCCACGGACAACCGTTAGCCTTATCGCTTGATTTTCTGGCAATCGCGTTAGCGGAACTTGGCAATATCTCTGAACGCAGAACCTACCAGCTCATCAGCGGCTCGCGCGACCTTCCGAATTACCTTGTGGCCAATCCGGGTATTAATTCGGGTATGATGATTCCGCAATACACGGCCGCCTCACTGGTAAGTCAGAACAAACAGCTTTGCACGCCCGCATCCGTTGATTCAATTGTTTCTTCCAACGGGCAGGAAGATCATGTAAGCATGGGCGCAAATGCAGCCACGAAAGCTTACCGGGTTGTGAATAATGTCTATTCAATTTTAGCCATCGAATTGCTTACCGCTGCACAGGCCATTGCGTTCCGGAAGCCGTTAAAAACTTCTCCTGCACTGGATACTTTTGTTAATACTTTCCGCGAAAGCGTATCGTTTATAGAGGAAGACCGCGTACTCCACAACGACATGAAGAAGGCAGAAGTATTTATCCGCGAATTTGCGCTGGCATGAAAAGCAGGCTTCTTTTTCTTTTACTTTTCAGTATTTCAACGGTTGCGTTAGCGCAAAGTAAAATCAGTCGTCTGGGAAGATTTGAAATGGATGAGGTACAAGGATGTGCGCCTTTAACCGTAACCATAGTGCGGACTGATCTTGTTATTCCCTTAAAATGTGATGCGGGACAACCCTGCGATATGAATTGGGGGGACGGATCTGCTGAACAGCAAAATCAGTTTACGCATACCTACACACAGCCCGGTACCTATACGCTTTCCGTACTTTATCAGGGCACAGGTTTCGATGATATTCAGATTGTTGTTTTCCCAAACGTACAACCAACTTTTAATGTTTACACCTGCTCGGCTAATCAACTACAAGTACATGTCACGGACACCAATTACGATTCGTACATCATCAATTATAATGACGCAACTCCCGAAGTTGAAGTGCCGAGGGGTTCACTGCCTGTAAATCATACGTTTGGATCAGCCGGAACCAAAACCATCTCCGTTAGAGGAAAAAATACAAACTCAGCCGATAACTGTACACCCCCCGCCAACAAGTTTGTTGTTGTTTCAGCGGCTGCTCCTCCAATTCCGTCCATTGATCAGCTTATTATTACCAGCAGTTCGGTTATCGATCTTGAAATGACCACGCAGCAAAATGTTCTGTACAGGCTTGAGATGAGTGTAAACGGTGGAGCTTTCAGTAATCTTGGAAATCTCCTGGATGTAAACACGGCAACGGTACCCGGACTTAACACCGATGATAATTTTTACTGTTTCCGGCTTGGCAGGGTCAATCCGTGTATAGGGGGTACTCCTGCCTACTCATCTGTTATTTGCAGTGCCGACCTTGCTGTAAATGCCGTGAACAATGCCAACAATCTTACGTGGGCAACATCCGCTGCCGGCATTGTAAATTTTACAATCAACCGTGACGGAGTCTTGCTTACAACAACAGCACTTACATCTTTTACTGATACGAATGTTGTTTGCGGAACCGAGTATTGCTACCAGGTGATCATAAATTATGTAGCTGCTAACAGCCGCTCAACAACCCGATGCGTTACCGCGATTTCGACTGATATTCCCACGGCTATCGCCAATGTAAGCAGTGTAGTTAATGGAACTAGTGTTGAATTAACGTGGCAACCAGACGCAGTTTTCCAGGCGGAGAATTATTCAATATTCAGGCAGTCCAATGGCGGTTCATTCAATCCGTTGGGAAGCGGAATCATAACTCCCACATTCACGGATACGGATTATCAAATTTCCAATCAATACTGCTACCGGATCGATTACATCGATGCCTGCGGAAACACGAGCAATCCCGGCATTGCAGCTTGCCCGGTTATTCTTCGCTACAGCACCAACAGTAATAACGAGATTATTCTGACGTGGACCTCATACACCGGCTGGGCAACTGGCGTTGATCACTATGAGCTTGATAAGTACGACTTGCAGCACACCCTGCTTGAAACGTTTGCCGTTGGAACCGCAATAACCTATACCGATGCTGATCTTACCGATCAGGGTTACTATTATGTAGTCCGAGCAATACCGAATAATGCCGTTAATGAAGAATCTGTTTCCAATGAAGTGAATGCTATCCGGAGCCTGCGTTTTGCGTATCCGAAAGCTTTTACCCCTGACAGGCAAGGTCCCACCGAAAACGAAACATTTAAGGTTTTCGTTACCGAAGAATTTATCGCCAGCTTTGAAATGAAAATTTTCAATCGCTGGGGGGAAATGATCTTCACCACCACCGACCTGCTGAAAGGCTGGAACGGAGAATTTAACGGCCAGCCTCAGCCGGAAGGCACCTACACCTTTACGGCAACCCTGCGGGACAAGACTGGCAAAACATACAAACGGGATGGCTCGGTTGTGCTGCTTCGCAAAAAATAATGATAAAGCGTAACTTGCACGGCATTCAGCTATCTATAAAAAATTCACGCATATGTTCGACATGATGAAAATGATGGGCAAGATGAAAGAGGTACAGGCCCGCATAAAAGAAGCCCAGGACAACCTCGTAAACATATCAGCCAGTGGTGAATCCGGTGGCGGTATGGTGAAGGCAACCGTGAACGGGAAGAAACAACTTATCGCGCTTGACATCGATCCCACTATTCTAAAGGCCGATGATAAAGTATTAATCCAGGATCTCGTGGTCGCAGCAGTAAACAAAGCTTCTGATGAAGCGGACGGACTGGCGAAAGAAGCGATGCGCAAAAGTACAGAAGGACTTATTCCTAACATTCCGGGCATGGATCTTGGGAGTTTGATGGGACAATAAGATTTTAGATTTTTATCAATTTATCTTCAATTGATTAAGATAGCTGTTGTTATCCTGAACTATAACGGAGAGAAATTTCTTCGGGAGTTTCTGCCGTCCGTGCTGGCACATTCGGGTGATGCAAAAATCATCGTAGCGGATAACGGCTCTACCGATCTGTCGGTTGATGTGCTTACACAAAAATTTCCAGTGGTTGAATTGATCCAGCTTGGCAACAACTATGGGTTTTGTGGCGGCTACAATCGCGCCCTGAAGCAAGTTGATGCTGAGTATTATGTTTTATTGAATTCAGATGTTGAAGTAACGCCTGACTGGCTGACTCCGATTATTAATCTGCTTGACGAAAACCCGGAGATCGCGGCCGCGCAGCCGAAAATCCTGGCCTACAACGAAAAAGATCATTTTGAATACGCAGGCGCTGCAGGCGGATTCATTGATTCATTAGGCTACCCGTTTTGCCGGGGAAGAGTATTTAATGTAACTGAAAAAGATCTGGGTCAGTACAACGATGGGCGCGAAATCTTTTGGGCTACAGGAGCTTGTTTTGTAATCCGGTCAAAAGTATACCACGAGATGGAAGGCCTTGATGAAGATTTTTTTGCCCACATGGAAGAAATCGACTTGTGCTGGAAAATTCAACGTACCGGGCACAAAGTTTTTTATTGTGGAGCAAGCGCGGTGTACCATGTAGGCGCAGGAACACTTTCAAGAGCAAATCCCCGTAAAACCTATTACAATTTCCGTAATGGATTAAGCTTAGTGTATAAGCATTGGAGTACAGGCGAGCTGTTTTGGAAGTTACCCCTCCGGATTTTGCTCGACTATGTTGCTGCGTTAACGTTTTTACTTTCAGGAAAGGCTGACGATGCACGCGCTGTGCTTCGGGCACATTATCATTTCGTTAAAAAATCAGGTAAGAACAGGGCGAAGCGAAGGGCGCTCAAAAAATATCCGTTCACCGACCGGAACATTTATTCAGGATCCATTCTTTGGGATCATTTTGTTCTTAAAAAGAACCGGATAAAGGTTGATTAATAATCCCAGATCGGGTTACGCTTGCGCAGATACTTCCGGATGTTCATGATAAATGCCAGCGCCAGGTAGATCAGTACGGGCGAGCCGAGCGTGAGAAACGAAGCATAAATAAAAAATAACCGGATGTTTGAGGTGGCTATTCCCATCAGTTCACCGAGCCGGTTGCACACGCCAAATGCGTTTCGTTCAAAGAAAAACTGGATTTTATCTATCATTTTCACAGTATTTATGCCCTCTCGTCTTAAAAATACGGTAGTTCAACGACCTAAACGTACGTTTACAAATATAAGGTTCGCCTAAACCTTAACCTCAGGTCAAAATCTTTATTTTTTGACTATAATTGCAAAAAAAATGATATAAGCGTAGTTTTACTACCTCCAATTAAAGTCAACCAAATTAAAATCCAATGAGAAAAGTAGTTTATGTATTTCTGGTCGCTGGAGCCCTTGTAATGGCCGGTTGTACCTTGCCAAAGATGGTTAAAATGGCCAAAGAGCAGAATTTAACTGTTACGCCAAACCCACTCGAACTCCATAACGATACAGTAGCATACGAAATGTCGGCTACCCTCCCGGTTAAAATGCTTAAGAAAGGCACAGTTTACACGGTAAACTCTTTCTATAAGTATGGAGAGCAGGAAAAAGCTCTTGATCCGGTAGCGTTTAAGGCTGAGGATTATCCTAATTCTTCTACCGAACAGCCTTCGCTAAATAAAAAATTCTCTTTCGGTTATGAGCCAGCCATGCACGTGGGTGTGCTTGAAGTTGAAGGTGTTGCCACAAAAGGCTCGAAAACAAAAGTAACTCCACGCATGCAGGTGGCGACCGGTATCATCACAACATCACGTTTGGTGAAGCCTGTTTCTTACGCTGCTTTTGCAGGACACGGATATAACAACCAGGAAGAACTTGTTCCGGTAGTGATCCCTGATTTCATTTTCGAACAGGGAAGATCAGTTCTCAGAACATCTGAAACCAAGAGCTCAAAAGGTAAGCAGCTTGATGCATTCATTGCCTCTAAAAACGTAACCCGCACCGTAACCATCACCGGTACTCACTCACCGGAAGGTGCTGAACGTATCAATAGCAAACTTTCTCCGGATCGTGCTGCTGCCATTGAAAAGTACTACCGCCAGCAAATGAAGAAGTATGACTACAAAGGGAAAGCTGATTCAATTCAGTTTATCCTGAAGCCTGTTGTACAGGACTGGGCCGGTTTCAAAAACGAACTGGCAACGTATGAAGGCATTACGTCTGAGCAGAAGTCTGAGTACATGAACATCATCAACGGTGGCGGTTCATTCGAAGATCAGGAAAAACAAATGAAGAAGCTTTCTACTTACAAGAAAGTGTTCAAGGATGTTTACCCTAAATTAAGAACAGCTAAGACTGAGATCTTAACCCTGAAAGACAAGAAATCAGATGCTGAAATTGCCGTATTATCCAAGCAGGTAGCAAATGGCTCAGCTTCTGCCGATGCACTTTCACTTGAAGAATTATTGTACTCTGCTACCTTAACTCCTTCGCTGGAAGAAAAGGAAGCGATCTACACAGCCGCTACTAAAAAAGGAACAAACAGCTGGGTTGCCTATAACAACTTAGGTGCAGTGTATATTGCTCAGGCAATCGAAAATCCTTCAAATGCTGCAGCCCTTGCCGACAAAGCAAAAGCTCAGCTTGATGTAGCTGCTAAAATCCAGGAAGCTCCGGAAGTACACGCTAACCTTGCTTCCGTAGAAATGCTGAAAGGCAATGCACGTGCGGCTTATGATCACGCAGTTAAAGCTTCAGGCCTGAGCGGAGACAACGCTGCCGGCTTAAACGGTGTGAAAGGTTCTGCTGAAATTGTTTTGGCAAGATACAGCGCTGCTGTTAGTTCAGAAGCTGCTGCTGCAAACACTGCGGACAACCTGTACAACAAAGGCCTTGCACAAGTATTGAACAAAGACTACCAGAATGCGCTGACTTCTTTCGGAGAAGCTACTAAACTGAACCCTAACCATGCGTGGGCATATTACGGTGCAGCGATCGCTTCTGCCCGTTTGAAGAATGAAAGCGGTGTAGTAAGTAACCTGACAAGCGCAGCGAAAGCAGATCCTTCTATCAAAGAAGCTGCTTTATCTGACCTGGAATTCACAGCTTACCAAACCAGCGAATCATTCCGCAACGCCCTGAAATAATTCGAACAAACATTGGATAGAAAAAGCCCTGACGGTACCGTCAGGGCTTTTTTATTTATTCAGCCTTGTCAGTGTTCTTCATCGGGCAAAGCATAATTAAATTATTCGCGAGTGAAGTGTTGGAGAAAAGCTCCAACATAGGCCTCCAAGGCTATTAACAAGGCCATTAATTTATTTTGCCAATCGCCTAACAGGCGTTATTTTTACGCCCTCCTGCCGGGTAGGCAGGCCATTTAAAGCAATATGAGAGAGATCCAGTTCAGAGAGGCGCTTCGTGAAGCCATGGTCGAAGAAATGCGCAGAGACCCTAACGTATTCCTGATGGGCGAAGAGGTGGCCGAATACAACGGTGCCTACAAGGTCAGCCAGGGCATGCTGGAGGAGTTTGGACCTGAGCGGGTGATTGACACCCCTATCGCGGAACTGGGCTTCGCAGGCATCGGTGTAGGCGCAGCCATGAACGGCCTCCGCCCGATTATCGAATTCATGACCTTTAACTTCTCCCTCGTAGCCATCGACCCGATTATCAATTCAGCGGCCAAAATGCTATCGATGTCTGCAGGGCAGTACGGTGTGCCGATGGTATTCCGCGGACCTACCGGGAATGCCGGTCAATTGGGTGCGCAGCATTCCCAGAACTTCGAGAACTGGTATGCGAATACCCCGGGCTTGAAAGTGGTTGTTCCATCCAATCCATACGATGCAAAAGGGCTTTTAAAAACTTCCATCCGCGACAACGATCCGGTTATCTTCATGGAAAGTGAAGTGATGTATGGAGAAAAAGGTGAGGTTCCCACTGAAGAATACCTCATTCCGCTTGGGCTGGCCGATGTGAAACGCCAGGGAAAGGATGTTACAATTGTTTCCTTTGGTAAGATCATGAAAGTAGCGCTTGCCGCAGCTGCTGAACTGGAGAAAGATAATATCTCGTGCGAAGTAATTGATTTAAGAACGGTTCGCCCGATTGATTATGCAACCGTAGTGGAATCCGTTAAGAAAACCAACCGGTTAGTGATTGTAGAAGAAGCGTGGCCGCTGGCCTCCATCTCAACTGAGATCACCTACCACGTACAAAAGCATGCGTTCGATTACCTCGATGCGCCTATCCATCGCATCACCAATGCCGATGTTCCCCTGCCCTACGCCCCAACGCTGATCCAGGCTATTCTGCCAAACGTGGAGAAAACCGTGAAGGCTATCAAGGCAGTAATGTACCGGGATTAAAACAGAAAACATATTCTTACCTTAGATCGTGGTCCATGGCCGCGATCTTTGTTTTTATAAATCAGTTAGTATGAAGAACCCGTTGCAATGCATCTTCTGCGGAGTGATACTCGTGATTTGTTCAGAGGCTTGCACGCCAACAAATGGTCGTGAGAAACATGAATCGTTAGACATAGGTTACCAGGTTACTCTAGCTTTTCCTAAACTTTCGTTTATCCGACCGGTCGATCTTCAGCATGCCAATGATAATTCAAACCGGTTGTTTGTTGTTGAGCAGAAAGGAATAATCTCCGTATTTAAAAATGAATCTTCGGCTTCCTCCAAAAATACTTTCCTTGACATCCGGAATAAAGTAGATGACAATGGCAATGAAGAGGGATTGTTAGGACTTGCCTTTCATCCGCAATACAAAACCAACGGATTTTTTTATGTCAACTATACAGCCACTAATCCCGACCGAACTGTCATCTCGCGTTTTAGGGTTTCTGCATACAATCCGGACAATGCCGATCCGGAAAGTGAGTTAGTGTTGTTAACGTTTGATCAGCCTTACAGCAATCACAATGGCGGCCAGGTTTCGTTTGGGCCGGATGGATATTTATACATTGGTGTGGGTGATGGCGGTTCGGGTGGCGATCCGAAAGGACATGGTCAGAATCTTAAAACCCTGCTTGGATCGATCCTGCGTATCAATGTAAACAAGCAGGAGAACGGAAAGAAATATGCCATTCCAACTGACAATCCGTTTGCCGGAAACAAATCAGGCTACAAAGAAGAAATCTATGCGTACGGATTACGCAACCCCTGGCGGCTGAGCTTTGATCCTGTAACTAAAAAATTATGGACCGGTGATGTCGGGCAGAATGCGTACGAAGAAATCGATATCATCGAAAAAGGCGGCAACTATGGGTGGAACATGATGGAGGGCAAACATTGCTTTGAGCCAAAGCGAAATTGCAATCAGCAGGGATTAGAGCTGCCGGTGTGGGAGTATCCGCGCAGCGAAGGCGTTTCCATTACCGGTGGATTTGTGTATCGGGGGCCTTCCCTGCCCGGGCTAACAGGAAAATACATTTATGCCGATTACGGCAGCGGTAAAATCTGGGCGCTGGATGCTTCAGATCTTAATAGACCGGTCAATACCACCCTGGTGGAAAGTAAGTTGAACATCTCTTCCTTTGGCGTTGATCCGAAAAACGAGCTTTATATATGTGCGTTTGACGGAAAGATTTACAGGATTG
>CAZIGG010000034.1:0-3310 GCA_964538575.1 uncultured Roseivirgaceae bacterium | reverse complement strand
GATCCGAAAAACGAGCTTTATATATGTGCGTTTGACGGAAAGATTTACAGGATTGCTATTCATTAGGTATGCGCACCGGATTAAAAAAAGAACTCGGACAACGTAAAAAATTCAAAGGGATCTTTGTGCGCACGGGCCGTAAATCAGGATTTAACGGCTATAGCCAGGAAACCATATTGCTAAAAGATATCACTGACCTTGAACATGGAACAATTGTTACAGACCATCTATGGCTTAACCTTACAAAAGGATTCGAAGCGACAGGAATCAAAGAAGGAATGTCGCTTGAATTTGAAGCAAGAATTAAAGAGTACACGAAAGGCTATGTGAACAAGCGTTACAAAATTGATCATCAAAAAAAAGATTACAAGCTCAGCCATCCGACAAAATTCAAGATTGCAACAACGTAGCAGACTACGAAGGGATTCACCCTCGCAATGACATCCTGTACGTTGAATTTTAGGAAGTGGTAAGCTATGCTGACTTCAGCAATGAAGGACAGATTCCAAACCTGCGCTTGAAAGCCACGGTAAAGTGATGCGGATTTTTATAACCAAGCTCGCGCGCAACTTCTGACACATAACAGCCTTGTTCTTCCAGCATTCTCTTCGCATGAGCCATTCTCAGCGTGTTGAGGTAATCAAAAATGCTGGTGTTAAACGTTTTTTTAAACAATGTCATCAGCTTGTGCGTGTTCGTGCCGAACTCCCGCGCAAGGTTGTTCATGGTGTGTGCTTCGAGAAACGTTTTGGTCAGGTATACCCTCACGCCTTCGATCAGCTCACGGTCGCGCTTGCTTATCTTCGGTTGATACAGCATATTCTGCATGTTCGCAGCAGGGACAATATCCGGATTGTCTGCCACAAAATAAGTATGACTGAGTTCCATCAGGAGGGGTTGGTTGCCTTTTGGTTTATGAAATGAGGTTTACGCAACTACCGTAAAAAGGGTTACACCTGGTATACAAAAATTCCTGAACACGTGTTAGCCCGTTTGTTCAAAATTCGGTTTCGCGTGGATGGTTCTCTTTTTCGCGTTGATGTAGGATTTACAGTCTTGCGTATAGGCTCATAAACAATAATCAAAATGAAAACTTTTCTATTTGCCGGCAGTCTTTTAATGCTTGCTGCCTGCAACGCTCCGGAAAAACAAACGGAACCGGTTAAACCTCTTTCGCAGGAAGAATTGATCAAGCGCGGCCTTTACTTAACAACGATTGGGGGTTGCAACGATTGCCACTCGCCCAAAGTAATGACCCCTACGGGGCCTGAGCCTGATCCATCGCGCCTGCTCTCCGGTCATCCGGCAAATGAGCCGTTGCCGCCTGTCGCCAAAACAACCGACTGGGTATTATTCTCGATGGGACAAACCGCAGCGGTAGGCCCCTGGGGCATTTCGTATGCCGCGAACCTTACACCTGATGATACAGGAATTGGTAACTGGACGTACGCCCAGTTTGAGACCGCATTACGCAAAGGAAAATACAAAGGCCTTGAGAATGCACGTCCGCTGCTGCCGCCTATGCCCTGGCAGATGTATAAGAATTTTTCAGATGAAGACATGAAAGCAATATTCACATACCTGAAATCGATCAGGCCTGTAGACAATGTTGTTCCGGCAGCCATTTCGCCAGACAAACTTGTGGCTATGAACTCAAAATAACAATCAAACCCTACGTAAAAAGACTTTAATCAGTACGCATATGAAAACAACCCTATTAGTATCGTGTTTAATGGTTTTTACCACGACCTCGTTCACTGCTTCATACCTGATCAGCAGTTCGGCACCTGATGCATCCCAGGAGCTGGCACACAAAACGTTACAGGCTCTTAAGCAGACTTCTGCTCAATCTTTCAGCCTGTTGTATCCATCCCTCGAAGACATTCATGCTGCAATGGATGCTAACGCAGCATTCTATGGCAATAACCTCGAAGAAGCTAAGGAAGAAATTGCCAAAAATCATAAAGAGGTAATTATCCCTAATGCTAAGGATTCCTTCCGCCTCATCCTTGCGCAAGGCCGAGACAAACAAATTAAGTGGAAAGAAGTGTATGGCTTACGTACAGACTCTGAAATATTATCAGACTCAACCTACCGCATCACGATCGTTTTTGGGTTCAACGGAAAAGAGCACAAGCTGGTGCACAATGCGGTGTGGATCAACGGCAACCTGAGACTGGAGAAATTTGTAGAATTTATTTAAGAATTGATTTGTTAGCAAAGGGGCATTGCCTGAAGGGGCATTGCTTTTTATTACCAGGTGTTTTAAACTAAAAGAGTCCCGCATGTGCAGGACTCTTTATTTTCTGAGAATATTTTCAAGATCAGTTACTGGAAATTCCGCCTAATGTGACCACTGTTTTTCGTTGAAAGTGACCACCTGATTCACGCGAAATGAAGTGGTCACTTTACGCGAAAAAACCAGTTAGCGATACCAAACGAAAGGCCTGCCGTAACAGTTGCATTCTGATTGTTGGCATTACCATCCCCTTTCTTAAAATCACTGAGTCCGTATGTATAACGTGTATCAATGATAAAATACATTTCATTAGCAACTTTAATACTAAGACCCAAACCAAGACTTACCCCAAAATCAAATACACTGTATTTATCTTTATAGCTGTCCCAGTCACCATTAAGATCAAACTCTTTAATATCTGTTACATTTTCATAATCATCATCTCCTATTTTCCATTGTGCACCAGTTAAAAACCCAAAGGAAGGGCCAATAAACACATTCGGTCTTATCGTTCCTTCTCGGTTAAAATAAACGCGGGCAAGAACCGGAATTTCAATGTAGTTTAATCGTTCTCTTACGTCACCATCATCATATTTTGATCCTTTTTGGTTGAACAGAATTTTAGCTGTAAATGCATACTTATCGCGAATGCTATAGGTAACAAACCCACCGGCCACTAAGCCTGATTTGTACTCAGAGTCTTTGTACACGGGTTCATAAGGATCCTTACCATGGTTCGAAAATGCTGCACCTATTTCGGGGCCAATGCTCCATACCCGGTCACTCTCCTGCGCGAAAGCTCCGATAGAAAGCATAAAGCCGAATAATAATAAAAGAGAAACTTTAAGAATTCGATTTTTCATAAGTCGTGTGTGAAAATAATGAAAACTTTTCTATTTGCCGGCAGTCTTTTAAATCCTTGCTGCCTGCAATGCTCCGGAAAAACAAGCTGAGCCCGTGCAACCCCTCTCCCAGGAAGAATTGATCAAACGCGGTCTCTACTTAACGACAATTGGGGGTTGCAGCGATTCACATCACAATTGTGTCTGGGTTCAACGGAAAAGAGCACAA
>CAZIGG010000033.1:11367-27354 GCA_964538575.1 uncultured Roseivirgaceae bacterium | reverse complement strand
GTGAACAGGAGCTGATTGAAGCCTGCCGAAAAGGGAACAGGGCCTCTCAAAAGGCTTTATACGATCGTTTTTGCAAAAAAATGATGGTGGTATGTCTTCGCTATTCGAAATCTTCTCCGGAAGCTGAAGACATTTTACAGGAGGGTTTCGTGAAGGTGTTTCAGGGCTTGGGGGGTTTTAGGCAAGATTCCAAGCTCGAAACGTGGATGACGAGGATTATGGTGAACACGGCCCTCAACCACCATCGCAAAAAACTTTATCTCTACCCCATGGTTGATGTTGAAGACATTGATCTTCCCGAAACCGAGGTGAGCCTTTCGGGATTACATTTTACACAATTATTGGAAATGATTCAGGAACTGCCCCCGGGTTGCCAGGCAGTATTCAACATGTTTGCCATTGAGGGATACGGGCATAAGGAAATTGCCGGGATGCTGGGTATCTCAGAGGGTACATCAAAGTCGCAATACGCGCGGGCCAGAAGCCTGTTACAGGAAAAGTTATTAAAAGGATCAACCTATTATCAGCGTTATGGAAAATAACCGGTTTGAGGATTCATTCAAAAATGTGTTTGCGGGGGCGGAAGTTTCGCCATCCGATGCGGTATGGACGAACATTGAGCTTGACCTGGAAAAAGCATCGGGCGGGCAACTGAAGCGTAACCTCCTGATGTTCCAGTTGCTTGCAGCGGCATCGGTAGCATTTGCGTTTGGAGTTACTGCATTATATTATTTGGATCAGCCGGTTACACGGAATGATTTCTCTAAGGAAACTTTGAGCAAGCAGAATATCACGCCAATACCGGATACAGCTAAAGAATCAGCGGATCAAAAAATAAGTTCTGAAGAATCTATCAAAAAGAATGATAAGAAAGGATCAACCGGTAAAAGCGGAAAGAACATTAATAACAATGCCGGAATAAACACGATAGCCAATCAATCAGTTCAGGAGCAGCCTGTAAGCTCATCAATTGAGTATAAGATCACAAGAACAGATTTGTCGGCTTACATCAAAACAAAAACACCAGTACTCAAGCTGCCTGAGGCGGAAAAACGGGTTGAGCCGGATGCAGGGATGGTTTTGTTAGCGCGTTTGAAGGATGAAGAAAAGAAGTACCAGGATGAAGAGAAGAAGACATCCGGGGCTAATGAAAAAATATGGGCATCGGTTGGTTTTGGTGCAGGAAGCTATAAACCTAATGTGCAGTCATCATCCGTTAGCCTGGGTGCAGCACGTGATGGCGCTTCCGCTCGTTCATCGGAATCCGTAGCCGGTGCAAGCTATTCGGCAGGCGTAAATGTTGCCGCTAAAATTTCGAAGCGGTTTATTGTGCAGGGCGGAGTCTCATACCTCACGCAGAATGCCGATTTTACATCAACCACTTCAACGCATGGCGCAGCATCGCTCAATGAGTTTATGAAGCCTGCCAACTTCGATGGTTTTGAACCGGAAAATCCGTACACCATTACCAGCAGCCTGCAATTTGTAAGTATCCCTATGCAGGCGGGCTATATTTTGGTTGATCGCGATTTTGGAGTTCAGCTTAATGGCGGGATTGCCACGGACTTATTCATCCAGAACACCCTTTCACCTGAAAGTGACAGCTATCAAAAAGTAACGCAAGCTGCGGGAAAGGATTCTCCTTACCGGACGGTTAACTTTAGCGGCCTGCTGGGAACTGAATTCAGCTACCGGATCGCAGAGCAGTACAGAATTTCACTAAACCCGGGGTTACGGTATTCCCTTAATTCGATATATAAGGAAGACATTGCAGCGGAGATAACCCCGGTTACGTTCGATGTTTCGCTGCGGTTCAGGTATATTTTTAAATAGTTGATTATGGAGGGCCCGATCTGGAAACCGTATGCTTCAAAAGCAATAGTAGGAACAGTAATTCTTTCTGCTTTGCTCGCGTTGAGCGTATTCCTTGAAAAGTGGTTCGTGTTTTAACTATTAAGCTGGTCAATCTCCGTTAAAATTTCTTCCCAGCGTTTTGTAATTGCCTCCAGGTCGGAAGTTGTTTTGGTAAAGCTGCTCTGTGCCTGCTTCAGTTTTTCAAAATCGCTGTACACTTCGGGTTTGGCCATTTCGTTTTCGAGCGCGGTTTTTTCCGATTCGAGTAATTCAATTTTACCTTCAACCTGTTTCAGTTCCTTGTTAAGCGCTTTTAGCTTCTTCTCAGTCTCATCGTTCCGCGGGACTGCTTCTTTTTTAACTGGAGGAGCGGGCTCACGTTTTACAGGCTGTTCGGCTGTTTCATTTTTCCTGCGCCAGTATTCATACTCTTCGTATGTGCCGGGATATTCTTTGATCTGCTTATTCTCAATGTACCAGATCTTGTTGGCGATCTGGCTTACGAAATACCGGTTGTGCGACACCACAATGAACGTTCCGGCATATTGCTGCAATGCCTGGATGAGAATATTTTCCGAGATAAAGTCTAAGTGGTTGGTAGGTTCATCGAGCAGCAGGAAATTTGCTTCGGAGATTAACGTTTTCGCCAGGGCGACCCGTGATTTTTCTCCGCCCGATAATACTTTAATCTTCTTGAACTGATCTTCGCTGGAGAAAAGGAAACACCCAAGCACTCCGCGCAGTTCCTGTTCGGTTTTACCGGAACCGGCCTGCTTCATCTCATCCAGAATTTCATTGTCGACATGCAATGATTCAAGCTGATGCTGCGCATAGAATGCGGGAATTACATTATAACCCATGGAGCGTTCGCCCTGGATCGGCTCCGTGCCGGCAATGATCCTGAGCAGCGTGGATTTACCTTTTCCATTAGCGCCTACCAGCGCAATTTTATCACCGCGTTCAATGGCGATGGATGTATTTTTCAGAATTTCAAGATCACCATAAGATTTTGATACGTCTTTCAGCGTAACAATCCAGCGGCCGGGCAGCTGGTTGAATTTGAATTTGAAATTAACCGCGGCTGTATCGTCAATCACTTCTTCAATCATATCCATCCGCTCCAGCGCCTTTACGCGCGATTGTACCTGGCGGGCTTTGGTTGCCTTTGCCTTGAAGCGTTCGATAAACCTTTCGGTCTGGCGAATCTTTGCCTGCTGGTTCTCAAATGCATTTTGCTGAATTCCTGACCGGAGTTCTTTTTCTTCCATGTAGAAAGAGTAGTTGCCCTCGTAGGTAAACAATTGCGATTGGCTTACTTCAATGGTTTTGGTTGTTACATTGTCTAAAAACTGGCGGTCGTGCGATACCACCATTACTGCGCCTTCATAATTTCTCAGGTAGCTTTCAACCCATTCAATGGAGGGCAAGTCTAAGTGGTTGGTAGGTTCATCGAGCATGAGGAGGGAAGGCTTTTCCAATAAAAGCTTGGCCAGCATCACGCGCATGCGCCAGCCACCGGAAAATTCCTTTAGCGATCTGTGCAGGTCAGCCGTAACAAAACCGATTCCTTCCAGGATCTCTTCGGCTTTTGACTGCACCGTGTATCCGTCCAACTGTTCATACTTTTCCTGGAGTTTGGTCAGTTTGGCAACCAGTTCATCTGAATATTCAGTTTCAAGCTTTTTAATGATCAGCTCAAGCTGGCGTTCAATGTCTACCACTTCTTTAAAAGCGCCCATCGCCACGGTCAGGATCGAATCTTCTGTCTGGTAGGATAACAAATCCTGGTTAAGAAATCCAATGGTGCAATCGTTGGCTTTGCTGATGGAGCCGGCATCAAGCGAATATTCTCCGTGGATGAGCTTGAGCAGGGTGGATTTGCCGCGTCCGTTGAGGCCGATCAGCCCAATCTTGTCTTTCGGCTTCACAAATGCACTGGCGTTCTCGTATAAGGCCCTGCCGCCAATAAAATACGAGATATTCGAAATGGAAATCATTGCGCAAATATACGCTGTGGCGACAAATGCCCGCTCATCACCGGAACGTTTCAAATTTCCGGGCGAAACAAGTATCTTACATCAAACAATTTGCTGTATGAATTTCAAAAAGATATTGTTGGGTGCTGCTGTGGCGCTATCCGCCTGTGGTCCAAAAAACGAAGCGCCCGAAGGCAGCCTTCCGTTACACACCATTAAACTTCCTGAAGGTTTTAGCATAGAGGTTTTCGCTGAAGTAAAGGATGCGCGGTCGTTGGCCATAAGCCCTGCTGGAACCGTTTTCGTGGGGAACAAGGATGGCGATAAAGTTTATGCGGTTAAAGATACCGATGGCGATTTTATAGCTGACAAAAAATGGGTTATTGATTCCGGATTGAATCAGCCTAACGGAGTGGCGTTTAAAGACGGTCATTTATACGTAGCAGAGATAAACAGGATATTGAAGTACGAGAACATAGAATCAAACCTTGATTCACCGCCTGATCCGGTCGTGGTGAATGATGCGTATCCCGACAAAACCCATCACGGCTGGAAATATATCGCCTTCGGTCCGGATGGAAAACTGTATGTTCCGGTAGGTGCGCCCTGCAACATTTGTGAATCGGAAGATTCAATATTCAATACCATCACACGCATTAATGCGGATGGATCAGGCCGGGAAATTTATGCAAAGGGCATACGAAACACGGTTGGCTTTACGTGGCATCCGGTAACGAATGAGCTTTGGTTTACCGACAACGGCCGCGATATGATGGGCGATGATATTCCGCCCTGCGAGTTTAACCATGCGCCCCGGGCAGGCATGAATTTCGGGTACCCGTACTGTCATGCCGGAACGCTTAAAGACCCTGAATTTGGCGACAAGCATGCTTGCAGTGAATTTACAGCTCCGGCTCAAACGTTAGGTCCGCATGTTGCCCCGTTAGGCGTGAAGTTTTATACGGGTACTATGTTTCCGGAAGCATACCGAAACCAGGCGTTCATTGCCGAGCATGGTTCCTGGAACAGGAGCAAAAAGATTGGATACAGAATTTCGCTCGTAAAGATTAACGACAACAAAACCTCAGCAGGATATGAAACCTTTGCCAGCGGTTGGTTAAACGAAAAAGAAGACAAAGCCTGGGGCAGACCGGTGGATGTATTGGTTTTACCGGACGGATCGATGCTCGTTTCAGACGATCATGCCGGAGCTATTTATCGCATTTCGTACAAGGCTAAGTAGAAGTGTTCTGATCAAAAATTAAAATCTATCTTGGCGGAAAATAATTTCTGAATGCATCCAGTTCTTTTTGAGGTTGGCGGTATAACGGTGTACAGCTATGGCTTTATGATCGCCTTGGGCGTGATTGGCGGTGTAGCCTACATGTTCTTTCAGGGTAAAAAAGATGTCGGGCTTACGTTCGACCAGTCCAATACACTTTTCCTGCTTATTTTCATCGCTGCATTTGTTGGCGGAAAGGTTTTCCTGCTGCTGGAGAATCCATCGCTATACCTGAGTGAGCCAAAAAAGCTTTTGACCGGCCGGGGATTTGTTTTCTACGGATCATTCCTGTTTGCCATTCCGACCATGCTTTGGTTTTTCAAAAAGCACAAGCTGAACACGTACAAAATGCTTGATGTAATGGCGGTCGTCACCTGTATCGTTCACATATTTGGCCGGATCGGCTGCTTTTTCGCGGGCTGCTGCTATGGAAAACCGACCACCGGGTCGCTTGGAATAACGTTTACGGATAAAGCCTGCCAGGCTCCATTGAACACGCCTTTAGTCCCGACTCAATTGCTGGAAGCAGGTTTCATTTTCCTGGTGATGCTTTTCCTGCTGAGCATAAAATCGAAATTTCAGAAATTTTACGGCCAGTTGTTTTTGCTTTACCTGATCCTTTATGCGACCGGGAGAAGTGTGCTGGAGATTTTCAGGGGAGATGTCGCGCGGGGATTTATTATTGACGGATATCTTTCGCACTCGCAATTCATTGCGCTGCTGGTTGTACTCGTAACGGGCTTTGTTTACGTGCGCTGGTCGAAGAAAAACGCGGTAATCAGAAATCGTTAGCGATATCCTTAACCTTTTGCTTTTTATCTTCCTGCATCATTCTCGCCACAACCACAGAGGTATAGTCCAGGGAAAGCTGGTTCCTGGAGTGGGACCGGAATTTCAACCCAACATTTTCGCCTCCCCAGTTGTAGGATTCATCCCGCACGTTATAGGTTGCCTTTCCCAGCACACTTTCCATGGCTTTCATCAGGCGGGTATCTTTTTCGGTGACAACCACAAGCTGATAGATTAATCCTTTATAGGTACTGGCTTCTATCTGGTTGATTTTGACTTCTCCAATCGAAGAATAATCTTCATGCTCGATCACATATAGCTTTACCGGAAGGCCATTGTGCTTGAAATCTTTTTTAAACGTGGCGCCTTTCACCGAATCGATGGGCGATGCAAGCTTGATGTCCTTGAATCCGTTCCTGCGGTCGAGCTCAGTTTGTTGTCCGTAACTCCCGATGGCAATTAAGAATAGGGTAAAAAGAAATATAACTCTCATGTTACTGGCGGGGTTCAATGCATTGAAAGGGGATACTGATCTTTGTTTTATCCCAAAGGAGCAAAAGGTCGGCCACATTGTTTCGCTGATCGAACTTTATCGTGAATGCTTCTGTAAAAGCAGTATCGGTCTGAACCGGAACTTCAAACCGGAGCAGATCGTTTTTATAGTTGTAATTATACGTGCCCCACAAGCCGAGTTCTTTGTTGAGGATGATCACCCACTTTTCTTTATCCGGAATGGTAAACAGGGAATATGTGCCCGCTGAAATCATCAGCCCGTTAATAAACACATCTTTTGTCAGGGTAATTTCTGTTGCCTCGTTCGCACCGGTCCGCCAAACCTGGCCGTAGGGGACAAGCCCGCCAAAAATCTCGCGGCCGCGCTTGCGGGGCTGGCAATAGGTGACCTTGATGTAGGTATCTTTATAGCGCAGTACGGCAAATGAAGCCGGACTTATGCGTTCAGGGGCGGGTTCCTGTGCTAAAAGGGCTTGACTAAAAAGAAAAATGCCTGCCGCGATCCAATGTTTTGCCCTGATCATTATTCAAATTAACTTGGCGAATATAAATCTTAAATTTTAAAACCTAAATCCTGCATGCAACGCCCCGCTTTTGATGATATTTTTATGGAGCTGGCCGTTAACCTGGCCAAGCGGTCGCATTGTATTAAACGCCATGTCGGAGCTGTTCTTACCAAGGACACGCGGATTATTTCAATCGGCTATAATGGGCCGCCCTCGGGTACGCATAACTGCGATGAGGAGTGGCCTCAAACCGGCTGCCCGCGCGATTCGAAAGGCGGCTGTTCGCTGGCGATCCATGCCGAGCAGAATGCGATTCTGTATGCGGTAAAGAACAAAACATCCGTGGAAGACTCTACGCTATACCTTACACTTTCGCCCTGCCTGGCGTGTGCCCGGATTATTTACAGTTCAGGCATTAAACGTGTGATCTACTTGAAATCCTATGCGGAGCACAAAGGTATCCCCAACGATGAAGGCGTTGACTTTTTGATAAAATTCGGAGTGAAAGCGGAACGTTATCTCGGGCAGTTGAGCAACGTTACGCACATGATCTGATTATTTGTTCTTCAGCGCTTTTTCAATGTCTTTGATAAGACTGGCCGGAACGCTTTTAGGATCTTTGGTAAGCTCGAACGCAAAAACACTTAAAGCACGTTCGGCCATAATGTATAGCCCGGACGGATTATTGTCGTTCCGGTAACTTCCCAGGCACCATTCAATGTCTGCCTGAAGTGCCTGCTCAACATTCAGCTCCTGGAGTTTTTTCAGGATATTTTCATTTGCTTTTTCAATCTGGTGCGCGGCCGGAGCTTTTGGCTTGACAGCAGCAACTTTTTTGGCGGGGGCTTTCTTTGCCGGAGACTTTTTTACAGCGGCAGCTTTTGCGGGTTTCTTTGCCATACAGTTGGAGTAATGGTTAATTGAATGATTGAAATTACGATGCAAAGAGCCTAACAATCAAGTGAAGACTGTATTTAATTTCCGCAACCGAGTGAAAAGTGCGATGATAAGCTGTGTTTACCGGATGAATCACACGTATAAAAAACGAAAGGGAAGTAAATCTGATTTACTTCCCTTCGCAAAGTTTCTTAGGTGTTACCTAATTACTTCTTCTTTTTAGCAGCTTTCTTTTTAGTAGCTTTTTTCTTAGCTACTTTTTTCTTAGCTGCTTTCTTCGCTTTCTTTGCCATAGCGTTGAAAATTTAAGTTAAAACTGTTGAAAAGTTATAATAAAAAATTAATCTGCAAAAGTTTTCAAAGATTTTTTTTAGCTGTACACATGCATCCGCGTTTAGGATACACCAGTTGCCTGCATGATTTTTCATTCAATGATGTTCACTTCAGACTGAAGATCAATCGCGAATTTTTCCTTTACCGATGCAAGAATATCCTGTGCAAGCGCCCGTATTTTTTCTCCTGTTCCGTTGCCATAGTTAACCAATACAAGCGCCTGGTGCGGATGAACACCGATGTTATCAAATGTTTTTCCTTTCCATCCGCATTGTTCAATCAGCCAGCCCGCAGGTACTTTAACGTGCTGATTTTCAGTAAAATATCCGGGCATTTCCGGATAAAGTTTTTTAAGTGACTCGTATTGCGACTGTTCAATGGTTGGATTCTTGAAAAAGCTTCCGGCATTGCCAGCAACTTTCGGGTCGGGTAATTTCTGCTGACGAATCGCAATCACCGCATCGCTGATTGACTTAATCGAAGCAGCAGTATGATGTTGATCAAGTGTCTGCTGAATGGCACCATACGATGTATTCAATACATGATTTTTTTTGGTGAGGGTTAAAGTAACACTTGAAATAAAATATTTTCCCTTAAGCGTATGCTTGAACACACTTTCGCGGTAGCCAAACTCGCATTCACGATTACTAAACACCCGAGCATCGCCTGAGGTAACATCGATTGCTTCTACGGTTTTGATAAGGTCTTTTACTTCAACGCCATACGCACCGATGTTTTGCATGGGCGCTGCGCCTACTGTGCCCGGTATCAGCGACATGTTCTCAACTCCGCCATAGTTGTTCTTCACGCAGAACATAACAAACGAGTGCCACGGCTCACCCGCACCGGCTTTTAGTTCGATGATTGAATCATCTTCCCAAACGGTTTCAATTCCTTTCAGGTCAATCTTGATAACAAGCCCTTCAAAATCACCGGTGAAGAGAATATTGCTGCCACCGCCAAGGATCAGATGCTTCTCATGCTTATAAACGGACGTATCCATAAGCGCGCGCAACTCTGCCACTGTATTAACAGAGGCAAAGTATCGCGCTTTGGCGGCTATTTTAAATGTATTGTAGGGAAGTAAGTTAACGTGTTCCTGGATGCTGATCATGCGTATGTCTGAAGCAGGAACAAAAATGAGAAATATTTGCGAAGACCACCGCCTGATCAGCCCTTAATCTCTTCCTTTGGAACTTTGATCAGGCAAAGTCGGGGCAGCCGTCCGGCAATGTATGTTGTACCGCTCACCACCAGATCGCCTTGTGGAGTCTGAACGATGGCTGCAACCTCAAAGGGATTGGAGTACCCAAGGTATTTGCTTGACAGGAATTCACCTGTCACTTCATCATAAACATATAGTCCAATTTGTCCGGATTTCGTGTTGCTGCCGAAGATGATCACTTTTTTATCATTCAGTACCCCGCGGATAACGTTAACATGTGCATTGCTTTCCAGTTCGGGAAAGGAGTATGCTGTTGCCTGGATATCGGTTACCGATGTGGTTCCGCCCGTTGACAGGGTTGTATTTGGTTTGAGGAAATTGTACCCAAAGCTATACGTAGAAATAGCAAATGATTCTCCTGAGATAGGCAGAACGGTACTGAAGCCCGCATTTTCCTGCTGGCCGTACACAATACCGTCAACATCTTCATTACCGCCCAGGCCCGTGAATACCAGCGAAAAAGTGTAATTAATAAACCCGTTGAAAAAGTATTTACCTGTAGAAGTTTGCCCGACTGAAAAGGGAAACTGCGTTCCTTCACGATTTACATGCTTAAGTACGAGATCATCAATGGGGCTTTCAGCGCCCGTGTAGAAGCGCGATTCATTTGAAACAGTTCCGGTGGTTGATACTTTTGTAACGACTGATTCCTGCCTGCTATTGTCATAACTTAACAGCAAAAGGGCTTCAGAATTATCGATCACCGAAGAAGCAAGCGGAAGTGTAAGTGTTGTGCTTAAGGGTATAACATTCGAAAACGTTGCTAGTTCATCAACATTTACCAGGAAAGCGTCCGTAGCGGCATCTGTACAGAAGAAATAGAAACTATCGCCAATCAGGTTTAGCGTACCGATGGGGTAGGCGTACGTTTCCTCAAGTTCAAGTTCGGTAACCATGTTTCCGAATTCATCCGTCTTAAGCAGATAAACGCTCATCGGAGTGTTTACATTGGGCGACTCACCCGGTTCTTTAATCACCTTCGTTTTTCCTCCGAGAATCAGGTAGCCGCCATCGGCAGTTTGCTTCATGTCAATCGCATAAAAGCTTGAGTAGAACTCGCTGTTATCGTAGATCCTGGTAAAGGCTTTTTTATCGATCTTTTCTGACGATTCTTCCAGGCACGCGCTGAGAAGTATAACCGGGATAAAAAGTGTGATTCGCTTTAGCATAACTTAAGGCCTGTCGATTGATTGAAAACCATTAGAGAGAAAACGCATCGGGAACAAGCATCCGAGCGAGATTGCAATGTTATTGAGCTTAATATCGTCCATAACATCGCCTGCACCGGTAAGCCGCGGATCACCATACCGGTTTTCAGTTGAGTTTACCAGGCTCATGCCTTTCCGGTACATAACATCGAGGTTAAGCCTGATGTTGCCCACATGGTAATTCACCCCGCCTCCGAAAATCAGCCCCCAATGATATTTGGCAAACAGGTCAGAGGCGCCTACGATGATTGCAGGTTCTGTAAACTTGTTCTCACTGCCGGAAGCATAATCAATTCCGGAAGCCTGCACCGATTTGTTGGCATTGATCAGAATGGCATAATACGCGCCAGCCTGCACGTATGGCCGGAGCTTCGATTCAGTAATGTCATATTTGAATAGCAATGGAAATTCGGCCCAGTCTACTTTTTGCTCATGCTTGTAATCCAGAATTAATTGCGGATCACCTTCATCATCCCATTCGTAATGATTGGAGTACGAAAACTTGGAGCTTCGGTATGTTGGCTGAAGACTGACAGAGAATTGCCGGTAGGTAAACGTTACTTCCACCGTGGCCTGCGCACCAACGCCCGACCAGTCATCGTAGGTCTTGTTTGTTTTTGATGGCTCATAATTGGCGGGAGAATATACTCCATACGATTGTTCAACAATGGCTTTTGAAAAATTGACTCCGGCTTTAAAGCCAAGCCACCATTGCTTGTCGAGAAATTCACTGTTTGCGTTGCGTGCTTTAACAGGAGTTTTTCGCTTGCGGTTATTTTGACCGGATACGGTGAGCGAACAAACAAGCAGGCACAACACCAAGGGGAAGAGTTTGCGCATAAATATTATTTTGTAACCATCAGTTTTTTAATGTCTTTAAAAGCTCCGGCTTTCAGTTGATAGAGATACATGCCGGGCTGCAAACCAGATAAGGAGACGGGAATTGCATAATAACCCGGTTCAAATACAGTGTTTACCAGATTTCTGATTTTACTTCCCCGGCTATCCATCAGGTCAATAATCACTTGCAGGGTATCGTTAATCCGGAAGCCGATGGTAGTTGCGTCTTTAGCCGGGTTAGGATAATTCTGCTCAAGCTTATAACGCTTCTCAACAAATTCATTGTCCTTCCCGGTAATCACGGTAGTTGCCAATGCAGCCAGGTTTCCGTTCAAATAATCTCCATAAAAAATATCGTTTACATCTGCTTCGCTTGCACCCATCCAGTTGTGAAGCAGGTTGGCATAAACTTCACGGTAGTCAAATTGCATTTCTACGTTTGTGATGCTGGTGTTCGTTAAGTCAGGCGCTCTCCCGGAAACACCGGCTTTAACACCTTTACCAAAGATCATGATCGGCCCACCGGTTCCATGATCGGTTCCATAGCTCGCATTCGAGTTAATTCTGCGCCCGAATTCGGAAGTCGTAACGGTTAACACCCTGTCCTCTAATCCACGTGATCGGAGATCATCCTGGAAGGCTTTCATGGTTGCTGAAATGTGATAGAGTAAGGCTGCGTGACCACCCATGGTCGGATCATAATTGGTTGTTTGATCGGCATGTGTATCAAAGCCGCCAATCCGAACCATAAATACTTTTGTCTTGCATCCGCCTGCAAGCAATCGTGCAACTAATTGGAACTGATCGGAGAGCGGGTTGCGTTTGCTGCCGGAAGGAGCATTAAACGGGTATGTCTCCGGATAGGAAACAGAAGATTTACCTCCGGCTGTCCAGACTTCGTACAGCCGCTGCGCATAGTCATCTGTTTTCTGCTCAAGCCCGAGAATCCAGTTCATCTCTTTCCAGTACGCTGAATTCTCAACCACTTCAGGCGGGATACCCCGCGGGTCGGCAACACCTTCTTCAAAGCCGGGCAGCTCGTTTACAAGATTTGAAAACGCTTCCAGGTTGCTCGGCAAAGAAATAGAAGTAGGAATGTTTCCCTGCTGGTGAAAAATGAGGGAAGTATCATTGCCCATTTCGATCCCCAGCGGATCAAGCATCTCTAGATTTTCCGGATTCGGAGGTTCAAGCGGGAAATCGGCCGGATAAGTATATGGACTGTACACCTGATTCAAATACCTTCCTACCCAACCCGATTGAAAGTAATCATCGGCACCGCCACCCATAAACTGTATATCTCTTCCGCGGAAGTGCGAGCCGTTGTTGTTCTCATACGATACGCCCTGAACGACTGCTGCGCGGCCCGTATCATACAAGCCTTTAATTGCCTGCATATCAGGGTGGAGGCCAACCTGTTTTTCGGATGGAAGTGTGCTGTCTAAGGGAATGTATTTACGCAAGCTGTTTTTTGCAGGAATGGCGATGTTCGGCCTGCGGCTGTAGTAAAGATCATACTGCTCAACCGGGATCAATGTATTCATACCGTCATTGCCACCGTGAAGCTGAAGAATGATGAGAACTTTATCGTTAACATTATCGGCTGACCGGATCAGTTTTGTCAAAATGTTTTCACCCATCACCTTCATGGGAATACCTGCTAAAGTAAACGGAACGCTCATGGCTAACGGCAGTTTCTTTAAAAAGCTTCTTCTCTTCATAGGCTTACTGGAGTTGGTATTCAGGTGATTGAAGCATAGCGTTAAAAAGATTTTGCAACTGACCTTCCATGGTATTAATCCCCTGCTGATTGGTATAGCGGTCGGTCCAGGCGGCTTCCGGATCAGGATCGATAATGTCGAGGAACTTGCTTTTAAAGTAAAGCAGGCGTTCGGAGGTTAGCGTTGCTTCTTGTGATTCATCCTGGGCTGTGTCGAACGTTAAATTTTCAGTACGCGGAAGAATAAAAGAGGCAACGTCAATAACAAGCCTGCGTGCATCTGATGCTTCGGCTAAGTCAATATTGTCCCGGATGAACTGGTAAAGCTCAATACCCGGCAGGAAGTTGTAAATGAAATTATAGCGGTTCGTTAAGTTATTAACGGTAATCCAGCTCCGGTGATAAATCGGGAACTGGTGATATGCATCATACCCTGCCACATCAAAAGGCTGATAGAAATCCATGCCCATGGAAGTTCTCATCATGTTTACAACCATTCCTGTACGTTCGTAAAAGGCTGAAGCGTCCGTATCTATTGAAGGAACCTGAATGTTGAATAGCCTGTACGTTCCCAACACTAAGTCAAGCGGAGATTTTATAATTCCTCCAAAGGCGTCATCGGTAAAGGGCGCTGAGTTATTGTTATAAAAGTGCTGGCTGCCTAACAGTTCTTCAATCACCGGCTGGATCTTGAAATTATTTGCACGGAACGTATTCGCCATCTCCTGGATGATATTTGTATGGATGGCATCCGTGATCTCATGATACAGGAAGAACCGGTAGATTTTCCGGCAGATGTGATTCGCAGTTTCTTCCTGGTCGTAGATCAGGTCAATAAGCCGGCTGATCTCATCCAGCGCACTTTCTTCTGTTGCCTGTGTACCGTTCAGCAACAGCGGATCAGGTTCGATACTGGCATTGCCGAACCGCGCACTGAATTGCTTGGGATTATTATCGTGTGCAGAGGCGTTTGTAACTGTTCCCCTCACTTTTCCGCGCGGAAGAAGTGTATCCGGATCGATCACGGCAAAGTTATTATCAAACTGAAAGCCGGAGAAAACTTTTGCGGCTGCCTGAACATCCTCTTCCGTGTAATAAAAATAGTCACCCGGGCCAAGCCCAGCGGTAACGTCCGATCCTTCACGTCCGCGCCCAATGGAATAGAGTTCTAACAGTTCACGCCCAAAGTTCTCATTGCCTCCCCGGATGTTAATGGTTCCATCTAACAAATTAAGCATGGCGTTGTCAACGCATATTTTCTTGGTGAGTTCTTTAAAGTTCAGTTTATCAGCCGGCACTACCGGAGAGGCCACATCATCCAGCGCATATAACCTGAATAATTGATTTTGGTAATACATTGCCCGGCTGCTGCCGATCTTCTCTGCAATTGCGGTTAAGTGCGTATGAATAAAGAAAACAAGCTTCTCACGTGCTGAATATGCGAGTGACTGTCCTGCCGGAACACCTGCACTCATCATCTGTCCGATAAACCAGCGCTTGAAGAATTCCTGATACTCGAATTCCATTTTTTCAGGATCGATAACTCCTGTGATTACCCAGGGTTCGTTTGTATCCGGATCAACCGGTGGCGGAGCATCGGGGATAGCCTGATGATAAAGTTGTTGTATTGCCTGCGCAGCAGTAAGACTTGAGAAGGTTTTGATTTGCCCGATAGTCGGTCCGTACGTGGCACGCCTGAGCAAATGCGCAGCGCCTCGTCTGCCTAATGGTCCTGTATGTGGGGTTAGCGGCATGGGGGGATAGGTAATTGTTGGCTATATCCTTTAATAAAAGCAAAATCTATCGTTTTTACAGATAAGTTGCATTTATAAACGTCTATCGGTAATTAATTTTCTTTTACCGATGTTTACCATGTTTATGCTATGAAAATTATTGAATGTCCGCGTGATGCCATGCAAGGCATCGATGAATTTATTGTTACCGATCAGAAGATCCGGTACATCAATCAATTATTAAAGGTTGGATTTGATACAATCGATTTCGGAAGTTTTGTGTCTGCGAAGGCCATCCCGCAAATGCGTGATACAAAGGAAGTCCTGTCCGGACTTGATCTTTCCCAAACCAAATCAAAACTATTGGCGATTGTAGCCAATACGCGCGGGGCTGAAGAAGCGGCTCAGCATAAAGCCATTGATTACCTGGGCTTTCCGTTGTCTATTTCTGAAACCTTTCAGCAGCGGAATACCAATAAATCCATTACCGAGGCGCTCAATACATTGTCTGAAATTCAAAGCATCTGCGAATCAACCGGTAAGCAGCAGGTTGTTTACATCAGCATGGGATTTGGGAATCCTTACAATGATCCGTACAGCATAAAGCTGGTTGAGCAGTTTGTTGATATTCTCAATACGCTGGGAGTAAAGATCATTTCTTTAGCCGATACAATCGGAGTTTCAACCCCGGAGCAGATCACGTATCTTTTTGAATCACTATCTGAAAAGTTTAAGAATGTTGAACTGGGTGCGCACCTGCATTCAACGCCTCAAACTGCAATTGAAAAAATCAACGCTGCGTATAAAGCCGGCTGCAAACGCTTTGATGGTGCGATTAAAGGCTTTGGCGGCTGCCCAATGGCAAAGGATGACCTTGTCGGGAATCTCGCGACCGAAACGATTCTATCGTATCTGAAGGAGCAGGGTGTAAATACAAAAATCAATGAGGAAGAGTTTGTAAAGGCCTTGGTAATGGCAGATGAAATATTCCCCAAATAAAGTAGGCAGTAAGCAGAACTTTTGCCTACCGCCAATTGTCACTGCCTACTGAACAACAGAGTACTGCTTCCCCGGCATCGACTTCACCACGCCCTTAAACTCAAGTCCTAAT
>CAZIGG010000033.1:8718-11267 GCA_964538575.1 uncultured Roseivirgaceae bacterium | reverse complement strand
AGAGTACTGCTTCCCCGGCATCGACTTCACCACGCCCTTAAACTCAAGTCCTAATAAAACAGATGCCAGCTGACTTACCGGAAGGTTTGCTTTCCAACTGAGCTCGTCAATCAAAACATTGGCTTTTTTATTGATCATGATTTTGAGCACGGTTTGCTCATGCTCGTCATATTCCGCCAGCGAAATTGAGACTTTTGATTTCTTCTGAGGCTTGGCAGCATCCCATCCCATAATGTATTCGATGTCTTTGACGGATGTCAGTAAATGTGCTTTGTTTGATTTGATCAGGTTGTTGCACCCGGCTGAATATGTCTCGCCAATTCCGCCAGGAAACGCGAATACGTCTTTGTTGTATGAATTAGCAATTTCTGCTGTAATCAATGCTCCGCCTTTTTCAGCGGCTTCTACTACAATCAGCGCATCACATAATCCGGCAATGATACGGTTACGTTGGGGGAAGTTATGTGCGTCAGGCTTGGTGCCGAAGGAGTTTTCGGTTACCAGCCCGCCATGCTCCAGCATTTTCTTTGCGGTGTCTTTATGCGCGGCCGGGTAGATCACGTCCATGCCGCTGCCCATAATGCCAATCGTAGGCAGTTCATGCCTGAGGGCTTGTTTGTGCGCATGAATATCAATTCCGTAAGCAAGCCCGCTGATGATTAAGGTATTGTGCGGGACAAGCTCCTTAATGATTTCCTCAACGCGTTCCTTACCGTACGAAGTTGCCTGGCGCGTACCTACAACAGCTACCGCTTTTGGATTCTCAAAATCGATGTTTCCTTTCAGGTACAGAATTGAAGGTGCGTCTGGTATGTTCTTTAGCCGCGATGGATATTTCTTATCCGTGTAAAAGACCAACTCAACCGATTCTTTCTCTGCTTTTAGTAATTCCTTCTCGGCTTGCTCAAAAGGTTTTCCATTCAGGATTGCTTTTGCAGAAACTTCACCTACTCCGGGTATTTGGAGCAGCTTTCCTTTCGGAGTTTTAAAGACTTTTTCGGCAGAGCCCGTATAGCTGATAACCTGCTTGATCAGGTAATCGCCAATACCGTCAATGAAATGAAGGGCGAGGAGGGAGAGGCGGTTTTGATCCACTTTTTAATTTGAAAATTTGAAGATGCGACAATTTGAAAATGAAATTATTTAATCCTTACCAGTAAAGAAAGCCTAAAGGAAAGATGCGACAGTAATTGTCAGCAATTGAATAATCCGAAGACCGGCATCTTCAAATTTTCAAATCAGCAAATTTTCAAATTAATTAATTGATTTTGTCGCGAAGCTCCACTAAGAACTTACGAACGGATTTGAGTGAATCGATCAGCTCGATTTTGTCTTTTACCGAGTTGTCGGTGTTGCGCAGCATCTCTTTTGCGCCCTGTAAGGTGAAGCCTTTTTCCTTTACCAGGTGGTAAATTGTCCTTACACTGTCAATATCCTCCTTGGTGAACTGGCGGTTGCCCTTGCGGTTCTTCTTTGGCTTGATGAGATCGAATTCGGACTCCCAGAAACGGATGAGGGAAGGTGCTACGTTGAACTGTTCTGCCACTTCTCCGATAGAGTAGTAGAGTTTCTCGATTTCTTTTTCTTTATAAGCCATCTTGTTGAGCAAGGTAAGTAATTAATCCTTTATCATCAATGCGGACAGGCACTTCAGGGAAATCTTTTTTTGTAAGCTCCTGTATCTTGGTAATCACGCGGTTAGCGATGTCGATTTTCACCCTGTCGCGCGCGATTTGGTACGTGGGCGTGATCTGCGCCTTGATAAAACTGCCTTGGGAATTCGTATAAACTTTAATAATGGGAGCCCACCCGTTTATGCCTGCGACATTAATACCACCGTACGTGCAGAAATTACCTAAGCTATAGGCAATAAAACGGTTTTTGTAAACTTCTACCGCGCGCGTTACATGCGGACCATGACCAAAGATTATATCGGCACCGGCATCAATTAACATGTGCGAGAACTTGTAAACATCACCCCGGTCTTCCCCGTGAAAGATCTCGTGCCTGCGCGGAACATTCTGATACTGACCGCCTTCAGCCCCACCATGGAAAGAAACGATCACAATATCTACCAGCGAATCCAGTTCCTGGACAATCGCTTTTGCATCCTGTAAATAATTGATACTGATACAATTACTGTTAGGAGAAAAAGCGGCCACACCATATTTTATTCCTTCTTTTTCGAAGGTAACGTAACGTCTGGGCAATTGGCCTGTGTGGTATAGTCCCGCTGCTTCGAGCGTTCTGATGGTGCTGTTCCGGCCGGTATCGCCAAAGTCGCCTGCGTGGTTGTTTGCAATGCTCATCACATCAAACCCCGCGTTTACCAGGTTTTGAACGTACCGCTCAGGGCTTCTGAAAGCATAACAGACTTTCGGATCTTTACAGGTTTTTACATTCCCGCCTTCATTCAATAACACGCCCTCCAGGTTGCCAAACGTTACATCGGCATCGCGTAAAATGTCTTCAACTTCTTTCATGAGGAATGCGCCATCATCAGGCGGTAAAACCGGCAGGGGATAGTTGCTGCCCATCATAATATCGCC
>CAZIGG010000033.1:5581-8618 GCA_964538575.1 uncultured Roseivirgaceae bacterium | reverse complement strand
TCGCCCTGTACAATCAGCTTTTCGTATTCCTGGTTGCTGAGGTCGCGCTGGAAGAAGTTGATGGGATTAATGTGGTCGTTGTTAAACAGTACTTCGTAATGCAAATGATCTGATACCGATGTGCCGGTATTGCCTACATACCCGATAATTTGTCCGCGTTTAACCTTATCTCCAGGCTGTACAATATACTTTGACAGGTGCGCATAGCGCGTTTCAAATCCAAAGCCATGATTCAGATAAACCACCTTACCATAGGTTGGTGAATAGTATGAATTATCAACCCGGCCGTCCCCGGTGGCATAAACGGGTGTGCCATGGGGTGCCGTAAAATCCAGCCCTTTGTGCGGGCGAACATAGCCTAACAGCGGATGGAAACGCATTCCGAAAATGGTATGAAGGCGTGTTAAATCTTTATTGTCAATCGGCTGAATAGCAGGGCGGGATGCCCACATGGCCAGCTTGCGGTCTGCCGTTTTATCTAACTCTTCGTACGATTGCTGCTCAACGTCCAACTGGTGCTTTAATTTTTCAAAACGCCTGTAGGTATCTGCGATCAGGTCGTATTCTTCAACTTCAGCCAGGTAATGTGGCGCAGCGCCACCGGTACCGGCATACCGTTCTGTTGCGCTCAGGGGCTGAAGGTCAAGGATCACCCGGTAATTATGGTCATCCTGGGCAATGAGTTCATCAAGATTTTGATTGGCATTGGCGATACGTTCTTCAAGCGATTTCCATTCTGCGCGAAGCATGTAATTTTTATCTGTCAGGTACTGCTCTTCAATGGGAGCGAAGCGATTGATGTACCAAAAGAACAACCCGATGGCGGCAACCAGGGAAAGCGAAAAGAATAAACCCAACTGACGCATCAGCTTGCTGCCGGAAAGGTACACCGGTTCGTACTGGCAGGTTTGAGGGTTATATATAAACGTTCTCCTTCTCACGCTTAATCGAGTGATTGATTCTTTTTCTTACCAAGCTTCTGCAATTCGATATGCTGATCACTGGTCAGGCCTTCGAGCATATACGGAACCGGATCAACCTGTTCGCCTTTGCGGATAATTTCATAATGTACGTGCGGAGCCACCGAGCCACCACTCATGCCAACCGTTCCAATGGTAAATCCTTTATCAACTTTTTGCCCGGGCCGGACGGTAACCTCATCGAGGTGGGCATACCGGGTTGTTAAGCCGTTGCTGTGTTCAATGTCAACGTAATTCCCATAACCTGCCTGCAATGCTGAGTTCCTTACCGCCCTGATTACTCTGCCTGTAGCCGTTGCAACTACTGCCGTTCCGCGCGCTGAAGTAAAGTCAACACCGGGATGATTATAATTTCCTTTGTGAAATGGATTTATCCGCACCCCGAAGCCTGATACAAGCTTGGTGTTTTCTGAGTTTTCTACAGGTTGTATGGAGGGAACGGAAAGCAGGAATACCTTATCCCGTTCACGGATTGAATAGTGGGCAATTTCCGTATTGTGACTCACCGCAGTTCTTGTGATCGATGAAGCTTTTTTATTCAGCGCTTCAAGCTCTTTGCTGAACGTTTCAGTATCCGCCAGCAGTAAATCAGCTTTTGTGGAAGAAGCGTGTACACCAGCCTGTTCAAGCGGTGTTTCAAATAACTTTGCGTGCAGGTCTGCATTCTTTTCTTTCAGACTGGCAATTGAGCTTTCGAGAACGGAGGCCTGGCCTTGCAGGGATGCAAAGTGTTTTTCGAATGCCCTATTTTCTTTCTTCAGTTCTTTACCGCGTTCGGTAAGGAATAGCTTGCTGTGCAGGAACAAGATGCCCACGAAGATGAGCATGGTTGAAACCGCGAACAGAACGATATATCCAAGAATGCTGCCGTATGCAGTTTTTCTGGGTTCGTACCGGCATGTTTCAGGATTGTAGTAGTACTTCGATAGGCTCATGTTAGGTTTAAAAAAATCTGTGAAATCTGCGAAATCTCACCCCTGGACAGTTATTTTTGCCCGTTCATCCCTGTTCGATAGCTACCACTATTGAACGAAGGTGTAAAGATAGCAAAAATCACAAAAAGTTAACGTTCAGGAATTGATGGAATCGGCAGAGATAAGGAGGTTGTTTTTAGAGTTTTTCGAGAAAAAAGGCCATCAGATTGTGCCTTCAGCCCCGCTTGTGCTGAAGAATGACCCAACATTGCTTTTCACTAACTCGGGCATGGTGCAGTTTAAGGATTATTTCTTAGGCAACGCAACACCTAAAAGCAATCGTATTGCCGATACTCAAAAATGTCTTCGTGTAAGCGGCAAGCATAACGATCTCGAAGAGGTTGGCATCGATACCTATCATCACACGATGTTCGAGATGCTCGGCAACTGGAGCTTTGGTGATTATTTTAAGGAAGATGCAATTGCCTGGGCGTGGGAATTGCTCACCGAAGTGTACAAGCTTCCGAAAGACAGGTTATACATAAGCGTTTTTGGTGGCGATAAAGGCGACAACCTCCCGGTAGATGAAGAAGCTGTTATGCTTTGGAAACGATTTGTGGAGGAAGACCGCATTGTTCGGGGAAAGAAGAAGGATAATTTTTGGGAGATGGGCGAGACAGGACCTTGCGGACCGTGTTCCGAGGTTCACATTGATCTTCGCCCGGAAGATGAAATAAAAAAGAAGTCAGGGCTGGAGCTGGTGAACAACGATCATCCGCAGGTTGTAGAGATATGGAACCTGGTGTTCATGGAATTCAACCGTAAAGCAGACGGCTCACTTGAAAAGTTGCCTGCGCAACATGTGGATACCGGCATGGGCTTCGAACGCCTGTGCATGGCTGTTCAAAATAAAACTTCAAATTACGATACCGATGTATTTTCTCCGCTGATCAACTTTATATCAAAAGAGTCTGGTATTCCCTATCACGGAACATCGCCCCTCTCCCCGGGGAAAGGGGACGGGGACGAAAAGACCGACATTGCTTTACGTGTAATGGCCGATCACATCCGTGCCGTTTCCTTTGCGATCTGCGATGGCCAGTTGCCATCCAACACCGGTGCGGGGTATGTGATCAGAAGAAT
>CAZIGG010000033.1:0-5481 GCA_964538575.1 uncultured Roseivirgaceae bacterium | reverse complement strand
TGGATTTTGGTTAGTAAAGATGCCAAGTCAGAGTTTATTGGTTACGATAACCTCGAAGCTGAAGTAAAGATCATCAAATACCGCAGGCTGAAACAAAAGAACAAAGAACTGTTCCAGCTTGTGTTTGATAAAACTCCGTTCTATGCTGAAAGCGGTGGGCAGGTAGGGGATACCGGTTTCATCGAGAGCGCAAATGAAAAGATTTACATCACGGATACAAAGAAAGAGAACGAATTGATCGTTCATTTTGCCGATTCATTGCCCGAAAACCTGAATGCAATGTTTGTTGCTGCTGTTGATAAGAATAAGCGTCAATTGAGCATGGATAATCACTCGGCTACTCATTTGCTCCACGCAGCATTACGGCAAGTACTCGGCAAACACGTAGAGCAGAAAGGTTCGTTAGTGAATGATAAAATTCTCCGTTTCGACTTTTCACATTTCGCAGCGATGACGGCTGAAGAGCTTCAGCAGGTAGAAGATATTGTTAATCGCAAAGTGCGTGAAAATATTCACTTGGACGAGAAGCGAAGTGTACCCATCGAGGAAGCTAAAAAATTAGGAGCAATGGCGCTTTTTGGCGAGAAATATGGTGATTTTGTTAGGGTAATCACCTTTGACCCTAAGTTTTCAGTTGAGCTTTGCGGAGGTACGCACGTTCAGGCTACCGGTCAGATCGGATTGTTTAAGATCATTTCCGAAAGCTCGGTTGCTGCCGGAGTGAGAAGAATTGAAGCGATTACAGCGGATGAAGCGGAGAAGTTTGTAAACGATAACCAGAAGTTGCTGGATCAGGTTAAAGAGTTGTTGAAGAATCCTAAAGATTTATTAACGGCAACGAAGAATCTTCTCGAGGAAAAGAACAATCTTGAGAAAAAGCTTGAAGCTGTTAACCAGGAGAAAGCAAACCTGATCAAAGAAAGGCTTGCTGCGAAGGCAGTAAAGTCGAATGGCTATACGCTGATTGTGGAGAAGGTATCCGTTCCCGGAGGCGATGCACTGAAGAACATCGCCTATGGCTTGCGCAATCAGTTTAATGATTTGCTTTTAATCCTGGCTGCGGATGTTGAAGGTAAGCCGCAGGTTTCGGTGATGATCGGAGAGGAGCTTGCCAAAACTAACAAGTACCATGCAGGCAACATGGTAAAGGAACTTGCAAAAGAAATTGACGGGGGTGGCGGTGGCCAGCCATTCTTTGCAACCGCAGGCGGTAAAAATCTGAATGGATTGGATAATGTACTCACAAAAGCTAAAACCTTACTTTAAACCCCAAACCCTATGAGAACAATTATGATGGTCCTGTTGCTTGTTGCAACCTTTACTGTACATGCGCAGGATTTTAGCGCGGATATAAAAAAGGAGTACCTGCACTACAATCAATTGGTGAAGGCAAAAGATTTTGATAAGGTATTAGACTATACACATCCCGCCTTATTTGAGACTTATCCAAAAGACCAGGTTAAAGCAGGTCTTGAGCAGGTATTTAACAATCCTCAGATTGAAATCGAATTAGGCGATCCGGAGCTGTCTGATTTTGTGAATGCCAGGCAAATTGAAAATAAGTATTATGTTCGGTTCAAGAGTGTTCAGGTTACGAAGATGAAGTTTAGTTTCGTGGAGGAACAGACCGGAACCGATAAAGAGAACACGGTAAATACACTGAAGCAAAATCTTACGGCTCAATTCGGTGAAGGAAATGTCAGTTACGATACACAAAGCGGATTTTTTGTTGTAACGGCAACCAGTAAAATGCTTGCGGTTTCTGATGATAAAAAGGCCTGGAAGTTTGTAGATATCGCAAATGCCCAGTTAAAACCTGTTCTTGAGAAATTCATTCCAGCAGAATTTTTTAACTGATAATACTTGTGGGTTGGTGTTGATTTGAAATTGAATGAAAGAAGAGGTCAGGCAAAAGTATCGGGTAGTTATTGGATTAGAAGTGCATGCGCAGTTGCTAACGGCCAGCAAGATCTTTAATACTGATCCTTCTTCGTATGGTGCAGCGCCAAATACCCAGGTAAATGTAATTACGCTTGCCCATCCGGGAACTTTACCCAGGCTCAACAAGCTGGCATTAGAACATGCTATTAAAATGGGACTGGCTTGTCATTCTGAAATTTCCCGCAGCAACATTTTTGATCGCAAGAATTATTTCTATCCCGATCTTCCGAAAGGTTATCAGATCACGCAGGACAGAACCCCGATCTGTAAAGGCGGTTTCGTAACAATCCAGACAAAAAGCGGAGGTGAACGTACCGTTAAGCTTAATCGCATTCATCTGGAGGAGGATGCGGGTAAGTCTCTTCATGCGGATGGGCCTGATACATTTATTGATCTTAACCGTTCTGGCGTGGCGTTGATTGAAATAGTTACTGAGCCCGACCTGTCCAACTCGGATGAAGCGTATGCTTTTCTTACCGAGATCCGGAAGCTTGTCCGGTATCTTGATATTTGTGATGGTAACATGGAAGAAGGTTCGCTGCGCTGCGATGCCAACGTATCCGTGATGCTGAAAGATGCTAAGGAATTTGGCAGGAAAGTGGAGATCAAAAACATGAACTCCATCCGCAATGTTCAGCGTGCCATTGATATAGAGATCGAACGGCAGATTCTCTTGGCAGAAAAAGGAGAAAGTATTGTTTCGGAAACCAGGACATACGATGCCGACAAGAGCAAAACGTTCAGCATGCGGGAGAAGGAGGAGCTGAACGACTATCGCTATTTTCCCGATCCCGATTTAAGCCCGGTGATTGTTTCGGATGAGTGGCTGGACAGGATCAGGGCTTCCATGCCGGCATTGCCTCATGAACTGCTGGAGAAATTTATGCGTGATTATAAGTTGTCACCGTACGATGCGGGCGTATTAACCGATTCAAAGGATGTCGCGGTATATTTTGAAACCGTTATTAGGAACACGGCTAACTACAAAGCTGCCGCAAACTGGGTAATGGGCCCTGTTAAAGCGTGGCTCAACGAAAATCAAAAAAGCGCTGATCAATTTCCGGTTGCTCCATCGCGCCTGTCAGAAATCATTCACCTGATTGACAGCGGAAAAATGAACTTCACGGTTGCATCGCAGCGTTTATTTATTGCAGTGATTAATAATCCTGGGAAACCGGTACTGGAGCTTGCGCTGGAGCTCGATGTTCTGCAGGAAAATGATCAGAATTCAATTTTACCTATTATTGAGGCAGTTATTGCGGATTTTCCTGATAAAGTAAAAGAGTATAAAAAAGGAAAAAATGCAATTGTTGGCATGTTTATGGGTGAGGTGATGAAGCGAAGCAAGGGCAAGGCAGACCCTAAAGTAACAAATGAATTATTAGTGAATAAATTAAAAGAAGCATGAGAGCTGTATTGATTTTTTTATTGTCTGGGGTGTTGATATTAAATGGCTGTTCCACAAACGGGCAGCAGCCCACGAAAGATGCGGGTCAAACCGTAACCGTGAGCGGGAAGGTGGGCTATCCGCAACCAGGTACAATCACTATTACGGAATTGAAAAACAGCGGTCAGGGCTGGCAGGACACTATTTCGCTGAAAAATAACTATACGTATTCCAAAAAAATTACCGTACCGGAACCCGGTTATTACCAACTGAATTTTTATGGCCAGCAAATAATCAATGTTATTCTCGATAAGAGCAATATTGAAGTGAATGTGGATGGAAATAATCCCCAGGGATTTTCGGAAGTGAAAGGATCGCCTGATATTGACTTGATCCGGAAGGCACAGGAGTATATTCAGTCGCTGCTAACCTCACCTGAATTTCAGACAGTCAACAAAGAGTTACAGACTGCTCAGCAAGTAAATGATATCGAAAAAATGACGGCCCTTCAAAATCAACGTCAAGCGATGGTTGTAAAAATGACGGGTCAGATAGTCGCGTTACTGAAGAACTCCCCGGGATCGCTGGGCGGCATTAATGTTTTTTCGTTGGAGCAAGGTCAATTACTTACAAAGGATGAATACATAGACCTTTACATCCACTATGCTGATAAACTAAAAAAGGACATGCCAAACTCATTGCATGCAAAAACCTTTATTGACATGGTTGAAAAGGAAAAAGCGATTGCGGTTGGCCAGGTTGCGCCTGAAATTGCATTGCCGAATCCGGAAGGCAAGATAGTTGCGCTTTCTTCGTTGCGCGGAAAATATGTGTTGATTGATTTCTGGGCCAAGTGGTGCGGACCTTGCCGCAGAGAAAATCCAAATGTGGTAAAAGCGTATAACACCTATAAAGACAAAGGCTTTACGGTTTATGGTGTATCGCTTGACCGCACGAAGGAAGATTGGCTGCAGGCTATCGAGCAGGATGGTTTAACCTGGACACACGTTTCGGATTTGAAGTACTTCCAATCGGCTGCCGCGCAGACATACAACATCAGCTATATTCCCTTCTCAGTGTTGATCGATCCGCAAGGAAAGATCATTGCTAAAAATTTGCGGGATGTTGAGCTCCATAGGAAGCTTGAAGAGATCTTTAGTAAAAAATAATAGTCATCCTTTTTGAGATGACTATTATTACCTGCACCTAATTTTTTATTAAAGCTTAAATTCTATTGGTATAACAAACTGGGAATTGACGGCTTTACCGTTTTGCATTCCTGGCTTCCATTGCCCCTCAGTTTTGAGTAAGCGTAAGGCTTCCAGATCAAGTTCTTTGTTGATGCCTTTTATTATTTCAAAGTTGGTAAGTGTCCCGTCTTTCTTAACAATAAACTTGATAAACACTCTTCCCTCAACACCATTTCGTTTTGATTGTTCCGGATATTGAGCCTTCTTATCAAGCCGGCTTTTTAAAGCGTCTGGTCCACCCGGGGCTTCCGCTTGCTTTTCAACAGCGTAAAAGATAGGCTCTCCATCGATAAGATTACTCTGATCCTTTTTATCAGGTACTTCTTCGTATACATCATCTTCATTTGAAGGTGTATTTTTCTTTTCTGAATCGTAGTTCAGAATTACATAGTTAATAGCATTTCCTTTTTCATCTTCAGCGATCTTAATAGATAGGATTGACCTGGCTTCGAAAATATATTGCCCATCGACTATACTAATGTGTTTTGCATGTTCACCTTCAAAATCTTTCAGGTTGGGTCCGTTAGGTGGTATAACAATAAAATCTGCTGCAGGATTTGAAGCCTGCAATCGATCAATGGCTTGTTGAACTTCGGCAGGATAAACATTGGATTCTGGAGCAACAACAGGTTTCTCAACCTGATCCTGACAGGACACAACAAAGAACACTACAGGGATCACCATTGCAACAGCAATGACTTTCCAGCTTTTTATTTTTTGCTTAAGTGTACGCATCATTTCAATTCGTTTAAGAGTTAAAGAATTACTAAAATGGTTGGCGAGTTTGAAATCGGCCGAGTGTAACGCAACCTTCGCCAGCAGGCTGCAGTACTCATCCACATCATGCGTTGAAACAGCGCGCGCATCTGCCTCGAATTCATGAAGCTGAACGAATATCTTTTT
>CAZIGG010000032.1:0-27973 GCA_964538575.1 uncultured Roseivirgaceae bacterium | reverse complement strand
ATGCGCTGGCCGCGATGAATAAATATCACGCGGAAGCGATGGCGTTGCTGGAAACATTGCCCGATTCGCAGTACCGGACTTCGTTAAAGCAGTTGGTGCAGTTTACGATTGAGCGGAATAATTAACGGCAAAGCAAAAGTTGTGCTGTTAGTTGCTTAGCTCATTTTTTTAAGTCGAATTCTATCTTTACGATTTAGGTCAATAACCCCCATTCAATAAAAAACAAAAAAACCATGGTAAATTCCTTTGAGTATGCTCAATATTTTGCCTAACAAATGAGCCATTGTATAGGAATTTTTTTTGTTATATAGTGCTTTTCAATTCAAAAGTTCTTTAACTTCTTTCTCAAGGTCAGGAAGATTTTTTATTATGATTCCCCAAAGTAAAGTTTTTTATTTCTGGTACGAATGAGTTGATTTCTATGATCGCTTGTTCGATGTCCTTTAACCAGGTCTTTACCTCATTGTTCATAGATGAGAACTTTTGATTTGTCAATATTTGCTCTAAGGAATGGATTTTTGATTGCTTTATTCTCCAGGAGGTCAATAGAGCGGTTTAGAATTCTTTCGAGTTCAAATTTCAGATCGAAATAGTTGTCAGTGTACTCAATTGGGTCATTTGTCTCAAAATCAACCATTAGGTCAACATCACTTTCTTTGGAAAATCTTGTCGTGTTAACTGACCCGAATGAATATAGAGTCTTAACGTTGTGATTTTTACAAAGTCTCTGTATCTGGTCTTTATATGTTTCGATCAGTCCCATATTCAAATTTAATCAATTTTACTTGTTCCAAAATTCTATCAGGGGATTGCGGCAAAACGACCCGCTTTTTCCGTCTTGGGATATACTACAAGAGACCCCGCACTTCTCTCGTTCTTTCGCGGAGTTGCTGCGCAAGACCCTAAATAATTCAGCCATAACTCTTAAAAATATTTTTACCTTAAACTTTCATTTCACCCGAAAATTCTATCTTACTAGCCATGAATTTAAATATTGAAGCAGACGTAAAGCACACGTACGATGCCATTGTTGTCGGAACGGGTATCAGTGGCGGCTGGGCCGCAAAAGAACTCAGTGAGAAAGGATTAAAAACGCTGGTGCTTGAGCGCGGGCGCGATGTAAAACATCCCGATTATCCAACCGCAACAAAAGACCCCTGGCAGTTGCCAAACGGAGATCGACCCACTCAGGAAATTTTAAAAAAGCAAGCTAAACAAGCCCGCACGGGTTACACCGTAAAGCCGTCCACGGCTCATTGGTTTGTCAACGATTTGGAAAATCCATATTCCGAAAAAGAAGGAAAACGCTTTGATTGGATGCGCGGCTATCATGTGGGAGGCCGTTCGCTCATGTGGGGCCGCCAAAGTTACCGCTGGAGCGATATGGATTTTGAAGCCAACGCAAAAGATGGCATTGCTATCGATTGGCCGGTTCGTTATAAAGAAATTGCTCCGTGGTACGACTACGTAGAAACCTTTGCCGGCATCAGCGGGCAGGCAGAAAATCTTCCGCACCTTCCCGACAGTAAATTTCTACCACCCATGGAATTGAATTGTGTGGAAAAGGAATTGAAAAAATCCATGATGGATAAGTTTGGCAGGCTGTTAACAATTGGCCGCGTGGCGAACGTTACCGGGCCGTTAGGTCATAACCAAAGTCCGCAGCGCGCTTCGTGCCAATTCAGAAATTTGTGCAGTCGCGGTTGCCCGTATGGTGGCTACTTCAGCAGTAACGCATGCACACTGCCATCAGCGGAACGCTCCAATAATATGACATTGCGCACCAACTCAATCGTGTATGAACTGATTTATGACGAACAAAAAGGAAAAGCAACGGGTGTAAAAGTGCTGGATTCGGAAACCGGGGAAAACATTGAATACTATGCCAAGGTAATTTTCCTGTGTGCTTCTACCATGGGCTCGGCTTTTATTATGTTGAATTCAACCTCTGCCCGTTTCCCGAATGGATTTGGAAATGACAGCGGTGAATTGGGATGCAACATTATGGATCACCATTTGGGCGTGGGTGCCAGCGGCACGATGGAAGGTTTTGAAGACCAATATTATTATGGTCGCAGGGCTAACGGTATTTACATACCACGCTATCGTAACATCGGAAAAGACAAACGCAATTACCTGCGGGGCTTTGGTTACCAGGGCGGAGGTAGTCGTCAGGGTTGGAGCAGTCTGGTAGCAGAACTTTCCATTGGTAAAGAATTGAAAGATGCAGTAACTACTCCGGGCGCCTGGAGCATTGGTATTGGAGGCTTTGGCGAAATATTACCTGATCACTCCAACCAGGTAACCATCAATAAAGACCTGAAAGACAAGTACGGATTGCCAACGCTTATGTTCGATACGGAGTTTAAAGAGAACGATTACAAGATGCGTATTGATATGGCAGCCGATGCAGCCGAAATGCTGGAAGCCGCTGGTGCGAAAAATGTAAGCTCGCACGACCGGAAATCGCAACACGGTGTAGGCTTGGGTATTCACGAAATGGGAACGGCCCGCATGGGTAAGGATCCTAAAACTTCGGTGCTTAATAAATACAACCAGGTGCATGCCTGCAAAAATGTATTTGTTACCGATGGCTCGTTTATGACATCTGCTGCGTGTGTTAATCCATCGTTAACCTACATGGCGTTTACCGCGCGCGCTGCCGACTATGCAGTAAGTGAATTGAAAAAAGGTAATTTATAACATCTGCTACTGAATGACTATGAATCAAATCATCGACAGAAGGGAAGCCCTTCGCAAAACAGCGCTGCTCATGGGCGCAGCGGTTTCGGCAAGCGCCCTTACGGGAATTTTACAGGGATGCAAGGCCAGTCCGGAACTTACCTACACGCCTGATTTTTTTACCAAAGAGCAGGCGGAACTGGTAAGCGCATTAGCCGAAGTAATTATTCCCAAGACCGATACCCCCGGTGCCAAGGAAGCCGGTGTTCCGGGATTTATTGACAGGATGCTGAAGGAATGTTATACGAAAGAGGATCAGGATAACTACCTCGCAGGACTTGCCGAATTTGATGCCGCAGCAAGGTCTGTGGCTGGCGATCGTTTCGTTTACCTCCCGCCTGAAAAACAGCTTGAGTTTGTGAAAGCACAAAACGAAGCCGCCCTTAAAATGAGTAAGGAAAACCCGGACTCCAAGCGACCCTTTATGTTAACAACAAAAGAACTTACCCTGCTGGGATTTTTTACGAGTAAACCGGGCGCAACACAAGTGCTGCAATACGAAGCCGTGCCGGGTTCGTATAAAGGATGTATTCCATTGGAGGAAGCCGGTAATGGCAAGACCTGGGCTACGTGGTAGATTAGATTAAAGGTATCTGAGGGGATGCCTCTTTGTTTTTAGAAAGGAACTACTGCTATATAGAGAATTCGGATGTACCGCCAATTCCCCGAGTCCGCGGACAATGACGACTAACTCTAAAAGTTTGTATTCCGCAGACAAGAAATCGAACAGTTGATAATCAGACATTAAATAACTCTGGTATTAGACAAAATTTTGGGGTCGAAAAACCGCGATATTTGATTAAATTTGAAGGATGATTGATGAAAAAGTACCTATCCAACCTTTAGCAGAAGTCTTTGGGTTTCCTATAAAGAATGAGTCGGCAAGAGCAAAGCGTTACAGAGAGAATAAACTTTGCCCATTCAATAACATAGTTTCGAATTGCACTAAGAACAGTATCGAGTTTCCTTTAGGTGTTTGCAGTTTAAACCATAAGGAAAAGCCGATAATCATTTGCCCAATAAGATTTAGAGAGGACTGGAGTATAATTAGCGATGCAGCGGGGTTCATTTTTGACAAAAAAACTACTTGGACACATGTGGGTGAAGTCCGATTAAAAGACAAGCACGGTAAATCAGCAGGAAACATTGACTATGTTCTTGTTTCATATGATGACAAAGGTCGTGTAGTTGATTTCGGCTCATTGGAGGTTCAGGCAGTTTACATTTCAGGAAATTTAACTGGACCATTCACAGCTTACTTAGAAAAGCCTTCTCCAGGTTTTACCTGGACTCAAGCATTCAAGTTTCCGAAACCTGACTATCTTTCATCTTCGAGAAAAAGGCTTATTCCCCAAATAATTGCGAAAGGTTCCATTCTTAAGCAATGGAAGAAGAAACAGGTTGTTGCTCTGCAAACAAGCTTTTATAAAACTCTTCCTGATTTACCGGAATTTGACAAAGCAGAATCTGATTTCGCTTTTTTCCTTTATGACCTTGTACCTACAAAGAGCAAGACTTTAGAATTAAAATTGCAAAGAGCAGTTTACACCAAGTTTGCAAAAGCGTTAGAACAAATTGCAAAGTTTGAAGCTGGCTCAATAAAAGAGTTTACTGAAATACTTCAGAAAAAACTTGACGCAAAACGAGCTGGAAAGGCTGACACGGACAACGAAAACATTGTTGTCGAATGAAAAGCCAACTGACCATATTCGACATTGGTGAAAATCTAACAGTTAATCCAATAGTAAATGTTGCTTCGGTTCCTCAACGAAGCCCTTTTAGGTATCCAGGTGGGAAGACATGGTTAATTCCTATTGTAAGACAATGGTTAAAACAGAACGGAACACCGACAAATTCACTGGTTGAACCTTTTGTAGGCGGTGGCATTGTCAGTTTAACAGCTGCTTTTGAAAAGTTAGCCAACCATATTACAATGGTTGAAATGGATGAGGAAATTGCTGCCGTGTGGGAAACAATCTTGACAGGGAAGAATAAATGGCTTGCAGAAAAGATTTTGAAGTTTGATCTCACTCACGAAAACGTAAGAAAAGAGTTAGACAAACCAAACAAGAAACTTAATGACATTGCGTTCTGCACAATACTGAAGAATAGAATTTTTCATGGAGGTATTCTTGCCAAAGGTTCAGGGATGATAAAAAATGGTGAGAATGGAAAAGGAATTTCTTCTCGTTGGTATCCACAAACTTTACATGACAGAATAGTGGCAATCGACTATGTGAAAAATAAAATGGACTTCATAAAGGGTGACGCCTTTGAAATCTTAGAAGAGAATTTAAATAATAATAGTGCTTATTTCTTTATTGACCCTCCTTATACAGTTGCAGGTAAGCGACTCTATACTCACTTTGACATTGACCACGAAAAGCTATTTTGTTTGACATCAAAGTTGAAGGGCAAGTATATGTTAACCTATGATGACACTTCTGAAATACGGCATCTCGCCTACAAATACAATTTGGACTTCAGGACAACCCCAATGAAAACGACACACCATTTGGAGAAAAACGAGATTATTATTTCAGACAACTTTAAATGGTGGACATAGTGTAACTCCCTAAAAATAAGACAGTTAGAGAGGTCGCTGCGCAGACCTTACTGGAACTAAAAACAAGAAACCCCTTCCGTAGCGGAAGGGGTTTTTTCTAAACCTAAACCTGTACTAAACTATCTTATAATGCAGCGGCAACCCGGTTGCGGCCGGCTTCCAGCACTGCATATTCTTTTAATGAATTGAAGAGGGACGAATCTAATTTTTCTTCAGCTTTTCCGGCTTCCGATGGGGTATACAGTCCTTCACTTTCCCACCATCTTTTTGCATCAGCGCGGGCTTCGGCTTTATCTACATCAAATAAATTAATGCAACTGTCGGAGATCATCCAGGCCTTGTCCACCGAGCTGTGTTTTTCGAAGATCAGGCTGCGCATCTGCGTGCCGCTCTGCTGATTTTTAAAATGTGATACGGTGTACGACATGGTTTCGGGCTCGGTCATTACCATATCCCAGAATTTCTTTGACGTAACAATCTGCGAAGTGGTGAGCATGTAACCGAACCCGTGGTCGATAGACTCTTTGGTGATCGGGCACTTAGCCTTCAGTTCTTTTTTCCTGCTCTTTCCTAAAATCTTGTCAAAAAATGCCATTTCACACCTGGTTTATAATACTGTAGATACTCCGATATGCCCGAATAGTTGCATACAAGACTCAAAAAATGCGAAAAATGTTACAAAAGGCTTTATATGGGTATATTTTCTGTCCCTAACGCGGGCTGGCGTAATTTATTTCACGTTATGACTTGGCCGGGGCCTGGCCCTTTACTGGCGCTTTGCTGCAATCAAAGGGTACGCGGTCGGGTTGCTTAACCGGGCTGGCAGCTTTGCGCTTCTCCATTTTTTCATAGTTGATTAAAAAATCCTCGATTTTATCGGTTGGTGGTTTTTTTGCAATGATCTTTTTATTCTGATCCAGGATGTAAATGGTCGGGAAGCTTGGAACATCATACTGGTCCTTGTAATGCGCATTTAAATAGGTGCGCGGACCATTTACAGTGATCCACGTAGCGCCCATGGTTTTAATAAAGGCGCGCATATCGGCCATTGTGGTATCTATATCTACCGCAAATACTTCCACATTGAGCTTTGTCTTGTTCTTCTTGTAAAACTCCACAAGCACCGGTGTTTCTTTACGGCAATGACCGCAGTTGTGATCAAAGAAATACAAAATCGTGTACTTGGTTTTGATATCGTACATCGACTTGGGCTGGAAGCTGGCATCCTGCATGATCATGTTAGGGCCGGTTTTCCCGATCAGGCTCTTGCAGTAGTTATCGGCAAATTCCTTCAGGTTCTTTTTATGTTTTTCATTTGCCCAGTAATCCATTTCTCCCGTGGCATAGTATGTATAGTATAGCCAGACAAAAACTTCATCCATACCCATGTATTCGGGTGTTCCGTATTTGCCCGTGAGCGTGATCATTAAAAATTTATAGGTCTCCGGATTTTTTTTAGCCTTCGAAACAAGTTGCGTGATGGCCTTCATAATCGTGTCGGGATGCTGCGCATACAGCTTATCGAGGTACTCGGTTACTTTCTTTTTATAAAGCGGCTGTTCAATCCGGATTAATGCATCATCGCTCAGATCAAAATTGTCGAAGTAATGTTCCCGGTAATATTTAAGCTGGAACAGTGAATCAATGCTGCCGTCAGCGCGCTTTGGCGGATCGGGTATAACAACCTGCTTAGTAGTTTTAAAAAGCCGGGCTGTCATGGTTTCAGGATACTCGGCAATGATTTTGTCCTGGTAAGTCTGGGCCTCTTCACCAATTTTTTTAAGCGCTTCCTGGGCTGTTTTCTTTTTTGCCTCATCTTTTACCGTAGTGTCGCGCAGGATTTTCACATAAGGCTCAGCTTTTTTTGTAAGCTCCGCGTTATGCGCCAGGTTCTCATAATAGAGTTTATTGTCAAGATCGTTTTTTATCGTGACGTTCCCGACCGGTCTTCTCAGACCTGCCGTATCAGTTTCAACTGAAAAGTGCTGGTTAGGACCAATCACTACATCCATAAGCTTGGATTTATTCAGCACCAGGAAATACGATCCCTGCTGCAAAGCCGTTTTACCGGTAAAGGAAAATTGTCCGGTACTGTTTACATGGGCTGTATCGCGGATGTAAGTTTGCTCTGCAAAGTAATACCCCAGGTAGGCGGTGGTATCTTTCAGGCCCTTGACTTTGAAATCAATGGCATAGCCGGGTTTGGTTTGTGCAGCAGCGCTGATTGAAATAACCGTGGCGATGAGTAAAAAAAACTTCTTCATGATTCAGGTTAACCGGTTGTAATGAAAGCTAAAACGGCAATTAATAAGCCAGGTTGTTTTAAAGTGACCCCGGCCCTGCAAATCTAACCCGTAAATCATAAAATTCTTTAGTTTTGTGCGCTTCAATATGTCCCTGGTTGTTAAAAATCTCTTAAAGCAGTACGGTTCGCAGAACGCGGTTAACGCCATCTCATTCAGCGTGGAGGCAGGGGAGATTGTCGGTTTTTTGGGTCCTAACGGTGCCGGGAAATCTACCACGATGAAGATCGCGACCGGTTACGTGCCGCCCACATCAGGCGAGGTTTCTGTTGCGGGGTTTGATGTAACGGCTCAGCCCCTGGAGGTTAAAAAAATTACGGGTTACCTGCCCGAACACAACCCGCTTTACACCGATATGTACGTGCATGAATACCTCGGCTTCGTGGGTAAGCTGTATGGAATTCACGGCAGGGAATTAAAAAACAGGATTGGAGAAATGGTAGAACTGTGCGGCTTATCTGTCGAGCAGAATAAAAAAATCGAAACGTTATCGAAAGGCTACCGGCAGCGGGTCGGACTGGCGCAGGCGCTGATTCATAATCCGAAAGTGTTGATCCTGGATGAGCCGACAACCGGCCTTGACCCGAACCAGATTTTGGAAATCAGGAGCCTGATCAAAAACATCAGCAAGAATAAAACCGTGATCTTCTCCACGCACATCATGCAGGAAGTTTCTGCCCTTTGCGACCGGGTGATTGTTATTAATAAAGGAACGCTGGTTGCTGATGACTCGCTTCCAAACCTGATGAAGCTGCAAGGGAAGCATGTTTCGCTTGTGGTGGAGTTTGAAGGCGCTGTGGATGAGCATGACCTCAGCCAGATCTCCGGTGTGGATAATGTTGTGAAGCTTGACCACGCTAAATTCAGAATTCACGCACACGAAGGTGCAGACGTACGCCCTGAAATTTTCAGGTTTGCTGCCGACCGCAAACTTTCGCTGCTTGGGCTGAAGCAGGAGGAAGGATCGTTGGAAAATATTTTCAGGGAACTTACCGCAAAGCAGGAAGCATGATCCGCGTACTGACCAAAGAATTCAACAGCTTCCTCAATTCGCTTATTGCGTACGTGGTGATTGGCGTGTTTCTCACCGGCATGGGCTTGCTCATGTGGGTATTCCCGGAAACATCCGTACTGGATTACGGCTATGCCGATATGGATACATTGTTCTCGCTCGGCCCGTACGTTTTTATTTTTTTAATTCCGGCCATTACCATGCGCAGTTTTGCCGAAGAGCGAAAGGCAGGAACGATGGAACTGCTGCTCACCAAGCCGTTAACCGATTGGGATATTATTCTCGGCAAATTTTTCGCGTGTTTCCTGCTCGTGCTTTTTGCGTTGTTACCTACTATCATTTATTATTTCTCAGTGAGCGCACTGGGCAATCCGGCAGGGAATATTGATACTCCGGGTGTTATTGGATCGTACATTGGCCTTGCTTTGCTGGCGGGAGTTTTTTGTTCGGTGGGAATGGTGGCCTCGTCCATCACCTCCAGCCAGATTGTGGCGTTTATTCTTGCCGCCTTCCTGTGCTTTATTGTGTTCTCCGGGTTTGAATCGATGTCCACATTAAATGTCTGGTCAGCAAATACATTGCTGATTAAACAATTCGGCATTCTCTACCATTATGAAGCCCTAAGCAAAGGGCTGATCGACAGCCGGGATGTTATCTATTTCATCAGCGTGGGTGCGCTGATGCTGCTGATTTCAAAAATTATCCTCAGTTCACGGTCATGGTAAAATTCGGCAGCAAACGTACGGGTGATCTGCTGTTGCTGGCCAACGGACTGGTGCTGCTGGTGCTGATCAATGTGCTGGCATCACAATACTTTTTCCGGCTCGACCTTACGGAGGAGAAACGCTTCTCCATTAAAGAACAAACGAAACAGGTATTGCGCGAACTGGATGATAAAGTTTACGTTGAAGTTTACCTCGAAGGCGAACTGAATGCCGGCTTCAGGCGGTTGCAAAAATCAATTCGTGAAACGCTGGAAGAGTTCCGGATTTATTCGGATGATAGAGTACAGTTTGTGTTTGTTGATCCGTCAACGGCCCTGAGCCAGAAGGCCCGCAATGAATACATGCAGGAACTGATGCAGAAAGGAATTGTGCCCACGAACGTGGTCGATTCGAAAGACGGCCAGTTTTCGGAGAAGATAATTTTCCCGGGAGCCCTGATTTCGTATGCCGGATTTGAAACAGGTGTCAATCTTTTAAAAGGCAATCAGGCAGCCGGAACCCCCGAGGAGAAAATCAATGGTTCCATAGAAGGCATTGAGTATGAACTCGCAAATGCGATTTACAAAATGACCAACACCGACCGCAAACGAATTGGTTTTGTAACCGGTCATGGTGAGTTAGACAGCCTGGAGATCGCCAGCTTTAACAACGCCTTGCTTGAATTGTACTCGGTTGTAAAAGTTGACCTCAATAAGAAGAAATCATTAGAGCGTTACGATGCGCTGATCATTGCCAAACCAACCAAACCTTATTCTGAACCGGATAAATACAAGCTCGACCAGTATATCATGAATGGCGGAAAGGTCTTATTCCTGGTGGATAAGCTTGAGGCTGCCATGGACAGTGTTTCGCGGGAGGGCTACTTTGCGTTTCCGTATAACATCAATCTCGATGATCAGCTATTCAAATACGGTATCCGGTTAAACCTTGATCTTGTACAGGATGGCGGCCTCGTGGGAAAATATCCTGTAATCACCGGTGAAACGGACGGCAAGGCAAAATATCAGTTGATGGACTGGCCGTTCTTCCCATTGATCAACCGCTATGCGGATCATTCCATTACCCGAAACCTGGATGCCGTACTGACACGCTTCATCAGTACAGTGGATACGGTTAAAGCTGCGGGCATCCGGAAAACTCCTTTATTGTTCACTTCTCAATATTCAAGAAGAATCAGTGCGCCTGTTCCGGTCAGTATTAATGACGTTCGGAAAAATTTACGGAAAGAAGATTTTACATTAAGTTATCTCCCGGTAGGTTATCTGCTGGAAGGTAAATTCACCTCGTTGTATAAGAACAGGTTTCTTCCGCAGGGTGCAGACCAGGCTATTTATAAGGAGTCTGGCTTGGCAACAAAACTCATTATACTTGCCGATGGCGATCTCGCCCGCAACGATGTCAACCCGCGAACCAGCCAGCCGCAGCAGTTGGGATTTGATCCGTTCACAAAATACACGTTTGCCAACCAGGAGTTATTGTTGAATGCAGTGAACTACCTGGTCAATGGCGATGGATTGATTGCAGCGCGGAACAAGCAAGTTAAAATCAGGCCGCTCGATAAAGAGAAAATCCGCACGGAACGAACAACATGGCAGGTGATCAACATTGCGCTTCCGCTTGTGCTGCTGTTGATCTACGGAATTGTAAGATCATTTTTACGGAAACGAAAATACGCTACCTTCTGATGCAGCAAAAGAGAAACATCCGGTTGTTGATTTTACTTTGTGTGCTGATTGCCATCACGGCAACGGTTATGTTTTTGTTCAGCCAGGAACGAACATCGGTTGACAAAACAATTTTTCGGGCAGCAGATTTGCAAACAATTGATAAGGTTGTTCTTCAGCATGATTCTGCAAAGACAGAACTTGCTCTTGACGGCATCCGGTGGAAGGTTAACGGCCAGCCGGCAGATCGTTCGATGATTGATGTTCTGTTTGCTACCCTTCAACAGGCAGAACCAAAACGTAAGCTTTCAGAGAAGCTGTCTGACTCGGTTAAAACATACCTGGAGAAAGAAGGCGTTCGCGTAACGCTTTCACAAGGCGGTGAACCGGTGCTTGATTTTTTTGCAGGCGGTAACGCGGCCAGGACGCAAGCCTGGTTTACAAAAGCCGGTGATGATGATGTGTACATCATGGTTATTCCCGGGTATCGTGTGTATACATCCGGAATTTTCGAGCTTGAAGCGCCCGGCTGGAGAGATAAATATGTCTTCAATTTCAACTGGCAGAATTTTAAAAGCCTGAATGTTTCATTTGCCGCAAGTCCGGCTGACAATTTTGAAGTTGTGATGGATAAGCTCCCGGTAATAAAAGGTATTGCACAGGCGGACACAGCCAAACTCAACGACTTTCTTGATAAAATTTCCCTGCTTACCGTTGATCAGTATCTTACCGGGGATCAGGCAACGGCTTATGACAGTGCGCTGTTCACCAGCTCCGGGTTTGAAATTACCGTGGCCGACATTTCCGGTAAAACGTACGCGCTGAAGCTTTATCCGGAAACCGGGAAGCCCCGGGTTTTCGGTGTGGTACAGGGCTCGTATCCGGCTGTTTTCGATTCGCGCAAGATTCTGCCCCTTATGAAAAGCAAAGGGTGGTTTACGAAGAAATGATCGGGATTACCGTTCGGGAAGCGCGTAATGACGTTTCCAAAATTCCTTTTTCTTTATACCTTTACCGTGCTTTAAAATCAAACCACTAACTCATAATGAAGTTCATTGTTAACTCTGCTTACCTCCTGAAGCAGCTTTCCAATATTAACGGAGTAATCACCACAAACCCCGTTGTTCCGATTCTCGAAAACTTTTTGTTTGAGCTTGAAAAGGGCAGCCTGACGGTTACGGCCTCCGATCTTCAGACCTCGATGATTACCGAGCTTCAGGTAGAATCGAAAGAGAAGGGGAATATTGCCGTTCCCGCACGTATCCTGCTGGATACGCTAAAGAATTTACCCGAGCAGCCGGTGACGTTCTCCATTGACGAATCAACGTACGCGATTGAAATTATTTCCGATAACGGCCGCTACAAGCTTTCCGGTGAGAATGCAACGGATTTCCCGAAAGTACCCAATGTATCCAACGACTTCTCAGCCGAAATTTCTTCCGAAGTTTTAAGCCGTGCGGTTAACAATACCATTTTTGCTACCAGCAACGATGAGCTTCGCCCGGCCATGACGGGGGTTTATGTAAACCTGGGCGAGAAGAACACTACGTTCGTGGCCACAGACGGTCACCGGTTAGTGCGCTACCGCAGAACCGATGTTAAATCGGACAACGGCAGTGCGATCATCATCCCGCGCAAAGCATTGAATTTATTAAAAGCAACCTTGCCTACGGAAAATGCTCCGGTTCATATCGACTTTAACTTGTCTAACGCATTTTTCAAATTCGGCAACATCCGCATGATCTGCCGCCTGATTGATGAGCGCTTCCCCGATTATGAAAATGTTATTCCTACGCAGAATAATATCAAGATGACCATCGGAAGGGGTGAGTTGCTGGGTGCATTGAAGCGTATTTCAATTTACGCAAACAAAACCACGCACCAGGTAAGGTTAAAAATTACCGGGAGCGAGCTTCAGATTTCCGCGGAAGATCTTGACTTCTCCAACGAAGCAAACGAAAGACTTTCGTGCGAACATGAAGGCGAGGATATTGAGATCGGCTTCAATGCGAAGTTTTTAGTGGAGATGCTGAGTAATCTTGACACCGATCAGATCAAATTAGCGATGTCTGCTCCGAACAAAGCAGGTGTGCTGCATCCTGCAGATAAGGATAAAAATGAAGATATCCTCATGCTGGTGATGCCGGTGATGCTGAATCAGTATGTTTAATCAGTCGCCAGTTACCGGTTGATCGGTGACTGGCAACTGATTACAAAGCTTATAATACTTTGTGGGCTTATAACCTTATAGCCGTCAAAGCTATTTTAATACAAATCCCATTTTATAAGAGGTCATAAGATAGTATCCGTAAAATCTGTCGAAAGAATACACGGCCGCTGAAATGGAAGAATTCCTGTTTTGCTTTTTATTTTTCCACCCTACGGTGATGCCTGTAAGATAACCGAGTCTTACATGGTTTTCGTTTTCGTAGCCGATGTCAATCACATTTCCATCCTCATCGTAAGAGGCGCTTACCGAGTATGTGCTTGAGCCAACCTGGAATGATGGCCCGACTGCGATACCAATTCTGAAATCTTTTCTCGTTTTTAATATGTCATACTGAAGCGTAACGTTAGTAAAGAAGCCTGAGCTATTATCGAAATCCAATACTTCGTGTTTTTCTAGTTGCCTTATGGATTGAAAGAAATTGATTGACGGGTTTATGGAAAATCTGGGCGTAACAAAGTAGCTTAGTTCGTTGGTAAAGTCAACAGCTAATAAGCCTATGTTACCTTCAATGCCTGGTCCTGCGCCTACCCGAAACACTAATTTCTGGTCGGACTGTGCATTTGTATGTTTGCTAACAATAAGCAGTATAAGTAAAAATAACAGGTGCTTTTTCATTTTAATTCTGTTAAATATCCTTTTGGTGAAAGGCGCTTCAATATGTACTAAGGTTTTTGATTAATGGCATTCAGGCTCATTTTAAAATTTTATTCTCGCTGAGAGGGAGGCTGAAAAGTATATGCCATTGAGTACAGGTTCTTTGAGTTGCTCGTTCGGCACTATTCCATGGAAATTGAGATTCACTCCAAGCAGGTAGTTACGATTATTAAAAAAATTTACCAAAATACCAGGGGTATAAAAAAAGGCAGCTTCATTTGTTTTGGACAACCTGCTTTCATACCAGTTGATCTGACCGGTAACAGGATCATAATTCCAGGCTGTTACTGTGTAGTAGGATGAGTTAATTATGCTTAATCCAAGCCCCAGATACAGCGCTGCGTAAATGCCTTTGGTATGTATAGGTGCATAATAAAATTTCAGTCCGGTTGAAGTATAGTTGAATTTTTCCCACATGCTGTTGAAAGCTATACTCCAATAGCGCTGGTTCATTAAAAAATCATGAAGCGCCTGTTTGTTGTCGAAAAAATCCGGAAATGAATTACCCCATGCATGCGAAACAAAAGTTCCGTATGCAAATCTTTTGGATATTTTTCGTTGATAATCAATCGAAAGGAATAATCCCGAACCGTTGAGGCTGAATATTTTATCGGGATTGATATAGACCAGTCCAAAGGATGCATATAATAGTGAGGGTTTTTTCTTCTCTATTTCGTGCTGCGCTAAAGCAGAGACAGTAACACCTAATAATATAAGCGATATGGATACTATCTTCATCGGTCAACGAATTAAGTGTTGATTAAACATATGATTTTATATGCGCTAAAAAGTACATCATTGTGAAAAAAGTTTGGTTAGCTAAACCTAAACAGTTTTGGATGACGTACTTTTTAGTAGTATCAATTCATAAGCGAACCTTTTTGGCATTGAGTATCTCTTCCGCGTCAGTGCATTCGATTTTTATTGAAAAATAGCACATAGAAGGGATTTTATTACATGAACATCATCTAATCGATTTTGGACGCTGAACCTTCAAAGCCTATACGCTTCCACGTTTACCGAGCTCAATCACCTCCATATTTTTTATTTCTCTTCCGGTAATTTCAAATCTTACCAATGTTTTGACAGCATGGAACCCATGATTTCCGGCAGCGCCCGGATTCAGGTAAAGCATGTTGTTATAATTGGGATCTTTTTTGATCCGGAGAATGTGTGAATGCCCGCAAATAAAAATATCGGGTATGCGTTGTTTTAAGATTTTTTTAGTGCGCGGATTATAATTAGGCGGAGTACCGCCAATATGCCTCATAAAAATGGTTAACCCTTCGCAGGTAAACCAAAGGTCTTCCGGCAACTTATTGCGTAAATCCAGATCGTCAATGTTTCCGAAAACGGCTTTCACGGGCTTGAATGCTTCAAGCTGTTCCAGCACTCCGTAACCAAAGTCTCCACCATGCCAGATTTCATCACGGTCTTTGAAATACTCGAAAACTTTCGGATCCAGAAATCCATGCGTGTCAGAAAGCAGGCCGATCTTCATTTTTCAAAAATAGAATAAACTTTTTATCGCATTGTTATGTATGTTAATCGAATGGAAAAGAAAATTATCCTTGTAACAGGAGCGAACCGGGGCATCGGCAAAGAAATTTGCCGGCAAATGGCAGCGCGCGAATGGCAGGTTATTGTCGCCTCCAGAAAGTTTGAAGCTGCCAAAATAGTCTGTGAGCAAACCGGTCACGAAGCTTTTCCGTTGCAGCTTGATGTCAGCGATGAGGAAAGTGTGAGAGTTGCGGCAGAAACCGTACGTGAGAAGTTTGGTAAGCTGGATGTTCTTATAAACAATGCTGCCACTATGGGCAATGCCTCCATGCGCAGCTTTGATTTGAACGAAATAGAAAGCGCTATGAATACAAACTTCATGGGTCCGATCAGAACGTCTAAGTATTTTATGCCGCTGCTGAAGAAGAGCAGTGATGGACGAATCATTAACCTGTCCAGTGGAATGGGTGAGCTTGACTCGCTGCGCTCAGGCGGCTATGGAGCGTACCGGTTGAGCAAAACTTCCCTGAACGCATTCACGATTTTGCTCGCTTCAGAGCTTGAACGTGACAGGATTAAAGTTTTTGCGATGTGCCCGGGATGGGTTCAAACCGACATGGGCGGAAAAGGTGCAACGCGCCCTGTTGAAAAAGGTGCGGAAACCGCAGTTTGGCTGGCCACGGATAAGCAACCCGTTACCGGAAAATTTTACCGCGATAAAAAGGTGACAGACTGGTAGATGGCCATACACCGGTTCATTTAATCAATCAATCGGTTTTCAATTCGGTTTGTCGTGTTTGGGTTTTTGAATTATCCGTCCAGGGTGTATGTTTGAATTCTAAAACCTACCGCTATGAGATCGTGTGTTGTATTGATATGCCTGGTTGCTTTTTTCTCAGTTTCAGTTGGCCAGAATCCGCAGCCTGTTCCCACGGGCCCGCAAACCCTGAGGCAGCAATACGCCACCCTGAAAAGCGATCTTGAGGTCATCAATGGCTTTCGCATGGTTAAGTTGTACGAAATGGATCAGCTCTGGCGGGTTATAGAAGATTCCCTGAAAACCAAGCGGGAAGCGATCAGCCAGGGCCTGGCTATTGCGCAGAAGCAAGCTGTTGAAATTGATGAGTTGAAGGTGCAGGTTGCTAAAACCGAAAGCGAAAAACAGGAACTTGTTTCGGGTGTTGCTAACATCAATGTGTTCGGGATGTTATTTTCCAAAGCCGGCTTTGTAACGTTTGCAACAAGTCTTGTAGCGGGGTTGATTGTTCTGGCAGGCATCTTATTTGTGATCAGCAAAATGGCTTACAAAGCATCCCGCGAAAGCAAGAAAGTGAGCGATGAATTGTACAAGGAGTTTGAGGATTACAAGCACGTGGCTGTTGAAAAGAACATTAAACTTTCACGTGAGCTGCAAAGCCTGAAGAACAGAATGGCGGAACTGAAAATCGCCTGATTATTTCCCGAGTAAAAATTCTACTGGAATGTAAAACCGTTTCTTCCAGGATTTCTCTGAATGGTTTTCTCCCACAAATTCTTTTGTGATCCAGTTTGAAGAGGTATAGCCTTTTGCAATCATGATTTTATCCACTTCAATCTGGTAAGGCTTGTAATGCTGATCCAGCGTTTCGGTTCCGTAATCAAAATAGATCTTATGTGTTTTGGGTGAAGGCAGTGCCTGACTGAGGTACTGATAAAAGCCATTGGGGATGTATGCAACCGGAGGAGGCCAGCCGCCAATCCAATGCGTTGAAATACAAGCCGCTCCGCCAAACACATTCGGGTATTCACATAACGCATATAAGGAGATCAGTCCGCCCATGCTGGACCCGGCAATGAATGTATTTTCACGATCGGTAAGCGTTGGAAATGATTTGTCGATTAAGGGCTTTAGTTCGCTTACTAAAAATTTCAGGTAGTCATCCGCCTGCAACGGGGTTTTGATATACGCTGCAGTAAACGTGTTCATATCCGCAGAAGAAAAATAGTTAACTGCCTTTTGAGGGAAATACTCATTCCAGCGCGTATCTCCCATGTTCCAGATACCTACAACAATGCAGGGACGGATTTTATTTTGACGGATCAGCTTTGTAATGGTTTCATCGACTTTCCATTCTTCATGATTCCACGTTACGGTGCTGTCGAATAAATTCTGACCATCGTGCATGTACAGTACAGGATACTTTTTTGTGGAATCATAATCTTCCGGCAGCCAAACAGCAATTGTTCTTGCAGGTACGTATTTGGATGAAAAAGATTCTACCAATCTGATTGTCCCCGTAACATTTACCGGTATTTGAGCATGCGCGATAGCCGCTATGCAGCAGGCGAGAACAATCAACAAGTATTTTTTCATGCAGTTAATTTAGATATTTTGAAACTTCTGCGGCAAAGAACCTCTCAAAAAACCTGGGCGCACGTTTCGGCTTTGAAATCATCGGTAGAAAACTGAGAATAGCCCTCCAAAAAGTATAAAACCTATTGAGCTTTTTTGAAGGTAAAGTCGAGTGTTATGTTCATGTTATCGGAGATCATATCGTCTTTGAGGGTTCCAAAAATGGAGCCTGACTGATAGTTAATCCCCCACAATGTCCGGTCTACCGTAAATTCTGATTTAATGATAATGGTGGCCGTGGTTTCAACCACGGTAGTTGGAAAAGTGATTGAATTGGAAATGCCTTTAAGAATCAGGTAGCCTGACACCGTCAATTTTCCGGTCGGCTTGCTGACTGAATTTAAAACGGTGAAGTAGCCTTTCGGATAATTTTTAGTGGATAAAAAATCATCCGATTTCAGGTGATCCTCCAGGTCTTTAGCGCCTTCACCTGTCATGTCTGTTGCGTGTACACTGTTCATGTCAATCGTAAAATTACCGCCCCGGATGGTTCCATCCTTTACGAGTATAGTGCCGGACGTTAATTTCAGCGTTCCTTCATGGCCTTTCTTGCCAATCGAATAATTCATGCCATGATTCAGAAGTAAACCTGGTTAACGTTCACGGAAAGGGCTATCGGCTGGAAGTATAATAACAGCAATTTCCATTGGAGGAAATCCATGAAGATAAATTTACCTGTTGCCGTCAGGAGTACGGCAGCTATTTCATATTTCCGTTGCTTGTCTGTGCCGGGAGCCTGCATGTTAAATCCACCCCAGTGCTTTTACCGTCATTTCGCTTTCCACATTGCCGGTATGCAGCGTGGCTTTCGGCTCGAACAAAAGATTAAATACAAGTTCTCCGTTTGTGTGCGGCCTGTGTTCAACTCCTTTCGGAACGATCAGAATTTCGCCTTCTTTAACTTCAACCGTTCTTCCATCGCGGAAGTCCATTAAGAGTGTCCCCCGGAAAACCATAAACAGCTCATCTTCATTTTCGTGACTATGCCAGACAAAATCATCTTTAAGTTTGCAAAGCTTAACGTATTGACCGTTGAGTTCACCGATGATGTGCGGAGTCCATTGTTTTTCAAACAATGAAAATTTCTCCATGATGTTGATTGCGTTAATTTCCTGCATGGTTAAAGGTAACATCCGCTGCCAGTTTTTTTGTTAAAGTTGTTCCTTTTTAATTTTGCATTTTTTTACGCAAAAATTATTCTTTTTCCCCTTGGCATATTTCCCTAACTTACTGTTGCAAATCTGTTTTCAGATTTCTGTACAGTCTATTAGTGGGTTAGTATAGTATTTATATTACTGATCCGTTCAAATTAAACGTTTAGCCGATGCGGTCAGTAAAACTAACCTGGGGTATTTTGATTCTTTCATTATGCATCATTTCCTGCCGGCCGGGTAAAGAAACCGCGCACGATCTTACCGCAGATTCAGCCGCCACGGCTGTTGATTCTGCCATGTTTTCGTTTAATCCCGAAGATGAATTCCTCGGGCTGGGATTACCCCAATTCGGGGATCTTGACAGCATGATCGCGCGCAGGAAAATACGGGTGCTGGTTCCCTACAGCTACCTGTACTTTCACATCAATGGCAAGGAGCGGGGAGGCCTGGCCTTTGATGCGATGAACCTCTTTGAAAAATCCCTTAATCAGCAATTAGGATTTTATCCGCCCAAGGTGAGGGTTTTGTTTATACCTGTTAACCGTAATCAGGTAATGCCTCTGTTGCGTGCCGGGTATGCCGATGTTGCCTATGCCGGTATTACCATTACGGAAGAGCGGAAAAAAAGCGTTGATTTTTCCTACCCGACTATTACCGGACTTAAGGAGATTATCGTAGGCGGCTTGTCATCGCCAAAGCTTAACACACTTGCCGACCTTGCGGGGAAAGAACTTTACCTCCCTGAAGGCAGCAGTTACGAAACGGCCGCAAAGAAACTCAGTGATTCATTGGTGCGGGTTGGATTGCCTCCCATTATCATCAGACCCGTTGATCCTTTCCTGGAAACAGAGGACGTGCTCGAACTGGTAGACTCCGGTGTGATACCTTATACAGCAACGATTGAGGACGCGGCCCGGTTATGGACGAACGTTATGGATAGTCTGGTCTTATATGATAAGATTCCGTTAGCCGATAATATTTCGTACGGTATGGTTTTCCGGAAAGACTCTCCAAAACTGAAAGCTGCTGCGGATCAATTCGTAAAAAAGAATGCCAGGGGTACAGCGGTGGGTAACCAGCTTTATACAAAGTACGTAGTTAATGTGAAGCGGCTCCGCGGCATGCATAACAAGAAAACACTTGCGCAGGTAAAGGCACTCCGGATCACGTTTCAAAAGTATGCGGATAAGTACCTGCTCGACTGGCTTCTTTTGGTAGCGCAGGGGTATCAGGAGTCGGCCCTCAATCAAAACGCAGTAAGCCCTGTCGGTGCGATTGGCATCATGCAGGTGCTGCCCTCTACGGCAGCAGGACGACCGCTCTACATAAAAAATATCCGCACCATCGATAACAATGTTCATGCGGGAGTTAAATATATGCGCTTTCTTATCGACCAGTATTTCACGGACCCTGAGATTGACGCACTAAATCAGCAGTTGCTTGCGCTGGCCGCGTATAATTGCGGCCCGGGCAGAGTTGCCCAATTGCGCAAGAAGGCTAAGGCAAGGGGGCTGAATCCCAACCTTTGGTTTGATAATGTTGAGATCATTGCCGCACAAGAGATTGGCCGGGAGACGGTGCAATACGTAAGCAATATTTATAAGTTTTATACTTCCTACCGGGCATTGAATTATTACTTATCGCAAAAAGGAGAAAAAATAATTCCTGATTAGGCAACAGCACTATTGGTCAAAAAATCAGCACGGTGAGAAACAGTTGTATGAATCCCTTATTCGGAAGTACAATCAGCGTTTATATCGTATCGGGCCGATCTATTGTGAATGATGACGATGAAGTGGAGGATATTATGCAGACTGCCTACCTGAATGTTTACTTAAACCTGGCAGGCTTTAAAAATAACTCAAGCTTTAGTACGTGGCTCATTAAGATTTTGATAAACGAGAGCCTGCTTCATAAAAAGCGGAAAGCAAAACTCGAACACATCCTGCTTGAAAGGCAGGGCGCTATGCATCATACCGAAACACCATTATCCGGACTTATGAACGCTGAATTAAGGATATTACTTGAAAAATCCATTGCCGTACTTCCCGAACAATATCGGCTGGTATTTGTGATGCGGGAGGTTGAGGAAATGAGCACAACCGAAACCATGGAAACACTCAACCTGACTGAATCGAATGTAAAAGTGAGGCTTAACCGTGCAAAAGAAATGTTGCGCGATAGTTTAAGCAGCCAGTACAGATATTCCGGAGTGTATGATTTTCACCTTACCCGCTGCGACAGAGTAGCAAATTATGTAATGGCCCGAATCAATACGAATTCTTAACGGAATGCCACGCGGCCAAAAAGGTATAGAAATTTAGAAATAACAACTGGCCTTATAATAGAAACCAAAACCTAACCGGCCAGGAAATTAGCCTCATTATCCCGGATCACTTCAATCCTCAAACCGTTAAGTTGGCGGTCAACCATAACCTGACACGCCAATCGACTATTGAGCTGCGCAAAAGTCATTTTGGCGAGTGTACCATTTTCATTACCTATCCTGTTCAGCAATTTTCCTGCATGGCCAAGGATATGAATGTGGCACGTGCCACACCGTCCTGTTCCCTTGCATTCACCAAAATCATCTATGTATAATTTATCATACAGCAACGCCATTAAACTCCTGTATTCACCCGGGTAGGTCATGATGACGTGCTCTTTTCCCCTGAAAAGCACGGTAATGGCGATATCAAACTTCCGGATCACACCCGTGCATTAAACTATTTCCAGAATTCATCCTTCCATTCTTCAACAGGCTGCGAACTTGCATGGGTGGAATGTATAGTCACCATATCTTCAAGCTCTTTTGCCGGGGCTATGCCCTGAATTTCATTAAATAATACACGCTCCTCAAACCGTATATGTTGTTCCAGTTTTTCCTCAATTAATCCAAGGCTTTTAACGGCATCGTTTTCTCCTTCAAATAACCGCCTCAACTTCTGGTGCTCCGACCATGCCCTTTTCACTAATTCATGTGTATTCCCTAAAAAAGGGAACACGTACTTTTCTTCCACTTCGAAATGGGGAAGCAAATAATTTTTATAAAACCAATCGGCATAAGATTTCATCCGGCCGATTTCAATTTTCTTTCTGAACCCTGTCCTGATTTTCCAACAAAGCAACAGGCTGTGGTGGTGGTCGTGGCTGAGGGGTTTAAGGGATGTATGACGTTTAATTGGCGTGTTCATGATGCCCGCATGTTTATTATCCTTGCTTCGCTTTCTGGTTTAAATAGAAATTACTTTACATTCGCCAGCTCTCTTTCTAATTCAATGGCTTTTGGAAACAGGATGTTATTCTCCAAATGAATATGCAGGTGTAAATCCTGTTCAAATTCCTTAAGCAAAGCAAACGTAACGTTGTATGTGTTGCAACTATCCTGCGGAGGAGTATAATTGTCACTTAACCTCTCTATTTTTCTGAATCGGTCGCCTTCCGTATTGTGTTCGCTCATCATCATTTGTACCGGGTTTTGCACTGTACCAAAATGAGGGGCATCTACCTTCAGTCCCTCGTGTTTCGCCTTTGCCATTTTCCGCACAAATGGAAACAAAATAAATTCTTCCTTTTTCATGTGGGCTGCCAACTCCCCGGCAGAAGCATTAAACTGCTCCTGTATTTCAAATAATTCGGGGTGACGCTCACCATGAACTTTGCATATCTTGTTTAAATAGGGTTTTATTTCCAATATCTTTTCTTCAACGTAGCGGTGGTGTTTTTTCTCGATATAATCCGCCAATAAATCGATCGGCCAGGATTTATAATCCGTAGGCGTTTCGCCCTGTGACTGAATGACACTTTCCAGATCCGTTAGTACAGCTTCCGAATCCATACTTTTTTTCTCACAGGCATCCTGTATCGTTCTGTTTCCCTGGCAACAGAAGTCGATCCCATATTTTTTGAATACGGAGGCTGTCCGGTAGTCTATCGCCACCAGCTCTCCGATGATTTGATCTTGATTTATTTCCATTTTTTCTTTTGTTTATGAATTAACAAACTTTATTTCCGAATCGATTTCCATAATTACAGCGGCTTGGAAATCTTCCTTTATGGTAAGGGTATGGTGTTCCCCTCCGGGGATAATGAAAGACTGATGCAACATCAGCAAATGTTCGTTCCCTTTTATTTTCAAGATTGCCGACCCTCTCTGAATGATAATAACGGCTTCTTTGGTACTGAAATGGTCTGGCATGCTCATTCCCTCACTTCCTGTTACTTCCAATACTTTAAATGACCTGCCCGACCTGGCAATTGTCATTTGTGGTGTGCTTTTGATTTTCATATTTTAAAAAAGTTTTTAATTGCTGCTGCTATAGTATAGGTGTTACCGAATTTTTTTTTATAAACCTCAATTTTAGAATCAGGAATTTTCATCCATGCGTTTCTTCATGTCACTCCGCCCTTGATACGCAACTATTTTTGATATCCGAACTTTTACTTTTACCGGCACGATTAAAGGAGTTATCAACGAATTACTCATGCTATTATAGAAAAGTGATTAAATAGTAACCTGCCCAACCCATAAATAAGATCACCAACGCCCAAAGCCAGGAAGGAATACTTCGGGGTGTTTCACTTCCATCGATGAGAAATCTTTTTTGGTCTCCCTTGCCATACGCATTGATCATGATAGGCAGTACGCCATCAACAATATCATTTTGCCTTAATCCTTCAATGGCTATAGCAGGGCCATTTCGCACCGTAAAGGGAAGGAGAAGTATTCCCTCTTTGCCTGACGGATCTTTACTCACTACTTTAAAAGTATGCGGGCCATCCACAAGTTTTCGAGTATCAAATTCAAATTGTATGGGCGCATCAAATTCGCCCAACGGTTGAGGGGCATCATCAATAAAAACCAGTACCCTGCTTTTTTGATTCATGTTTAGTCCAGTTTAAAGATGCTGTATTTAATATGTTCACTTTCCTTTTCTCCCGGATGGATGATCCATTTGACAGCATAAAAAAGAGAAACCACTACGATGAGAGCCGTACAGCCAACGATCACATAATCCCAATCACTTTGCGGCCCTGCACCATGCGTGATTCCCCTCAATACTTCTGGTTGTTGTTTTTTGCATACTTCACAGGCCATGGTGGCAACCCGAATAAGCATGAATGACGACAGTAACAATATTTTTCTCATAGGCTTCATTGATTTGTGCTTTGAGCTTTGATGTAGGCCATGATCTTTTCTACTTCGGCCACAGATATAATTCGCGCATTGTTTCCCCAACTGGACCGCTCGTGATTGATGATTGCTGTTACTTCGCCAGCGTTCAGTCCGTTGATAACCCCTATGGCAGACATCTCTGCATACTCCTCCCGTGCGTTATACCCGTTCATAATAATATCAATCAGTATTTCCGGATTATCGTTCAACACAATGGGGCTTGCTTTTAAAGGTGGGAACGCGCCTTTCAAACCTTCTCCATTTGCCTGGTGGCACACCTGGCAATTATTTGCATAAAGAAGCGATCCATCTAATTCCAGGGCCGCACTTGAAGCCATCCCATCCGCTTTGTCAGGATTCTTTTTATATAAAAATGAAGGGCTTGCCGTGCCGTCTGGCAATGGTGTTTGTTTGAGCGATAACAAATAGGCCACCAATTGCATGGCTTCTTTTGTAGCGACAACCTTCCCCTTTTTTCCGTTTACGAATCCCTGCGGCACGTTCACCACTCTATCATCATTACTTACGTTGTCCTTCAGTTCAAACATCCACGGATAGGCGGGCATTATGGATTCTTCGACCACCGCGCGTGGATTATATAAATGAAGTAAATGCCAATCCTCGCTTGGCAGCCTGTTGCCGATATTTGTAAGGTCAGGGCCTGTGCGTTCAGTGCCCATCAGCGTGGCGGTATTCATCCACCAGGTCATGCGTGTGTTATTGGCATAATCGGCTGCAACATTCGGTCGTGTTCCCCAAGCTTTATCCATATCAACGTTGCGCACTTGTTGTGTATGGCAGGCCACACAACCATTGGCAATAAAAACATGCTTGCCCGCCAGGGCATCTCCGGTCAGCACTTCACTTCCGGGCAACGGTGCATTGTTATTTTGATTGCTGATAGCAGGAAGAATGGCCACTGCAATTGATAACCCTGCAAAAAACAAAAAAGCAATTCCAAATAGTTTTTTATGGTTACTGAATATTTCCATCATCTTTTTGCTTTTCAATTCACGGGCAGCGTTTCATTTTCCTTTGCCCTTATATGTTTCATTTTTTCAAATGCTATTTTCGTTACATCAGCTTCCTTGTCTGCAACTATCATCCGATAAAAGTTATAGGCAAAGAAGAGATGTGACAGCCACATCAGGGAACCGCCAATGGCACGCCATAACCAGTAAGGTGCCATCATGGTTACACTCTCTATAAATGGTTTACCGTCCATCCACAGCAAACCTTTCAAGGTGCCGCCAACCATAAGCGGAATGGAATAGAACATCAGGCCGATAAAAGCGAGCCAGAAATGTGCGCCTACCGTCAGTTGTGGCGGTTCGTTGCCAGTCAGTCGTGGAACAAGGGCGTAAATACTTGCCCACAATAGAAAGGCGATTATGCCATACATTGTGATGTGGGAATGTGCAACTGTAAAGTCGGTGAAATGCCAAAGCAGGTTGGTATACCTGAATGCTTCGGCCGTTCCCTGAAAGGAGCCGGTGAAATAAAATACAATGCCCACTAAATAAAAGGGGAGTGTATAACTGTTCGCTATCTTAGGCCAATCGCCCTTGAAGGTCATCAGGAAGTTAGTGGTTCCCGCCACTACGGGTATGAGCATCCCCATACTTCCTACGATTGCTACAGTTTGCAGAGACCACGGTATGGAACTGAACACAAAGTGGTGTGTGCCGATGAGTGTGTAAAAAAGGATTTGTGTCCAGAACGCCAGGATACCAAGGCTGTAAGAATAGATCGGCTTGTTCAGTTGCTGCGGGAGGAAGTAGTATACAATACCGAGACTAAACAGCATAAACCACATTCCCACACCCTGATGCATATAGTAACCTTGCACAATTGTTTCGCCTAACCCATTTTGCCATGTGGGCCAGTAAGCAATAACGGTAATCACCAGCGTGAAGATGATGGCAGAAACAATGTACCAGTTGGAAATATAAATTTCATGTGTAGTACGTTTGGCAATGGTTTGAATAAAATTGGTGAGTGTCAGGACCAGCCCTGCCCCAAACAGCGCCATGATCGGCCAGGTGTATTCCCGGTATTCACCTCCACCGTTGTTGATACCCGCCATTAAACAAATGCTTCCCACAATGACAGATCCATTAATGAGGCAGAGGGAAACCCATCCCTTTTTTAAACTGGCGACAGGTGTATTGCTGACAACAGAAACAACGTAATAACCAAGCCCTATCATCGCCAGTGACGACCATCCCCAAAATACAGCATTGGTGTGAACTGGTCTTAACCTTCCGAAGCTTAACCAGCTTACCTGATCAACATCGGGTGAAACAAATTTGATTCCGAGGTATTCCCCAACTGTTGTACCGAACAGCAACCAGAAGATAGCCGTGCCCAAATACCATAAAATTAATTTTGAGGGTTGCGGGTCAATGTTGGGTCTTTTGAGCGCTCTCTTTTTTGTAGCTACAAACTGGATACTTGTGTTGTTGCCTGCCTTTTGTATAATGCCTTTTGGGTCTTCGGCCACTGCTGTTCCGGATAGCTCAGTATGGGTAAGTTGATAGTCAAGCGAGACTTTCCTTTTGAGCAGCGAAGCGTCAATATCTTCTCCCTCCAGGTATATCAGGTAATCAGCCAATTGCTCAGCCTCATGCTCTTTCTTTTTGTTCTGATAGCGAACGATTATCCTGTTGATTTTTATTATGAGAAATATAACTGCAAAGAAGAGTGGGATCAGAACGAGTATAAGGATAATAATAATACCCGGTTGGCCGAACAGGGAAGAGGTTGACCCGGTGGCGGGCTGAGCTAAAAGCAGGTTTGGTAACAATACTGCGCCCAGAAGGATTGATGCCCCTTTCAGGAACGCTGATGACCTGGATTTACTTTTGTCCTTTCTTGCTTCCAGAAGAAGGGATATCTCCTGGGCATCGAGACCGTGAAGGTAAAACTCAAAATTTCTGCGTTTTCCATATCCCGTTTCATGTATTTTGAGCATACCTCTTATTTTAAGCGCGATCCATAAAACCAGGCTAACTAAAATAAGAATAAAGGTATAGAGGATAAGCATCCAGAAAAGCAGCATTGTTACGTGTATTTAAATTTTCATTCCTCCTTTGTTTAAAATAATAAAGGATAAAATTATCCTTTATTTGGTCAATTTTTTTTAGTGCCGTTTCAAATGAATAAGCTTTTTTTCCAGGTTTTCTGTAAACTCCACCACATTGGTTGACTCCAGCATAGACCTAAGGCTTGTTCGAATAGCCTTAAATTCATAATGTATGGGGCAAGGTTTTTTTTCGTTGCAGGCTTTTAACCCCAGGCCGCATCCTTTAAAAAGCTGATCACCGTCTATTGCAATTACAATATCGGCCAGGGAAATTTTTTCCTGCTTTGCATCCATGTAGAATCCTCCATTAGGGCCTTTGACCGAAAGCACGAGGCCCTTTCGGCCAAGATCCTGTAAAATTTTTGCCATAAATGGCTCGGGTGAATCAATACCTTCGGAAATCCCTTTAATGCTGACCCGCTCTCCTGATTTGGATTTTTGAGCGATATACAGCATAGCCCGAATTCCGTATTCACATGCTTTTGAAAACATATTCCCCGATAACATGACAAAGTTATGAAAGATGCTTCGATATTAAAGGACTTTTTTATCTTTTATTCATTCCAATGCATATCATCAAATAATCATTGAAATCCACCTGGTTTTAGAGCGCGGCCCCGGTTTGAATTTTCAAATAATGTAGGTTAGGATTATTGATGGATATCCGCACCCGGGCCTTAATTTGCTTATGCGGAATTTGGCTTAAATTGCGTGCATGGGACATCTGCCTGACTTGATTCGTGACCTGGCATTGATACTGATTGCGGGTG
>CAZIGG010000031.1:26329-28828 GCA_964538575.1 uncultured Roseivirgaceae bacterium | reverse complement strand
GTTGCCCAGGTTGACCTCTCCTATTACCTGCCCGACAGCGTTACCTATAATCCTGCTATCCCAACGCCAAAATCAATTATCGGGCATGAAGTGGGCGAATGGCATGTTACCCACGACCGGCTGGTTCAATATATGTATGCGCTCGACCAGGCATCGGATCGCGTTACGCTGGAAGTGATCGGGCAGTCGCATGAAGCCCGACCTCTTATTTTACTTACCATTACTTCACCTGCCAATCATAAGAATATAGACGCTATCCGCGCACAGCACCTTAAACTTGCTGATCCCGCAAATTCCGGTTCGCTTGATTTAAAAAATATGCCGGCCGTATTGTATATGGGTCACAGCATTCATGGCAATGAGCCGAGCGGAAGCAATGCCGCATTGTTATCGGCTTACTTCCTGGCGGCCGCGCAGGGGGAAAAAATTGAAGAGTACCTGAACAACACAATCATATTACTGGATCCCAGCTTTAACCCGGACGGAATGCAGCGGTTCAGCAGTTGGGTGAACGCACGGAGAAGCAATGTTATCGCAACTGACCCGGCTGATATGGAACATCATGAGGCCTGGCCGGGCGGAAGAACCAATCATTACTGGTTTGACCTGAACCGCGACTGGCTCGTAGCGCAACAACCCGAGTCGCAGGGACGTGTTAAAAAATTCCATGCCTGGAAACCGAACGTGCTCACCGATCACCACGAGATGGGAACGAATGCAACTTTTTTCTTTCAGCCCGGAGTACCAGCACGCGTGCATCCCTTAACGCCTGACCGCAACCAGGAACTTACGCGCAAAATCGGAACCTGGCATGCAAAGGCATTGGATGCAATCGGCTCACTTTATTTTACGCAAGAAGCCTACGATGATTTTTATTACGGGAAGGGATCTACGTTTCCGGATGTTCAGGGCGCCATCGGTATTTTGTTTGAACAGGCAAGCTCACGCGGTCACGCACAGGAAAGTGTGAACGGAGTGCTGCGCTTTCCGTTTACCATCCGCAACCAGTTTACCACCGCGCTCAGTACACTCACAGCAGTAAATGCCTTGCGCCTTGAATTGCTTACGTACCAGCGCGATTTTTTTAAAACTGCCGTAAGCAATGCTGCAAAAGATCCTATAAAAACAGTTGCCTTTGGCTCGAACGATCCGGTACGCGCCACAATGCTTGCCGAAGTAATCGCCCGGCATTCGATTGACGTTCAAAAACTTTCCAATCAATCCATCAACGGTAAGCGGTATGCCACTACGTTTGGCGTATCGTTAAATCAAACGCAATACACGCTGATTAAAAGCATGTTTGAAAAGCGGACGCAATTCAAAGACAGCTTGTTTTACGACATCTCCAGTTGGATATTGCCGCTTGCCTACGGAGTTGACTATGAAGAATTAAAAGTTACAGCAACCGGTGACAAGGTTACGGATTTTAAAATCCCCGCAGGGAAACTCATCGGAGGTGAGTCCCGGTATGCATATGTGCTTGAGCCTGGTGCATACTACGTACCGCGTGCTATAAACAGATTACTTCAACATAACATCCGGATTAAGGTTGCCACGGAACCGTTCTTCCATGCATCCGGAAAAAGATTTGAGCGCGGGTCCATTGTTGTTCCGGTTGCGGGTCAGGAGAAAAGCGAAGAGGCCATCAATTATCTCGTTCAGCAAATCCTCGCGAACGATGGCCTTGATGTTTACGCCTTCAACACCGGCCTTGATTACCGGGGCGTGAGCTTAGGCAGCGGTTCGTTTACCGTAGTGCGAAAACCAGAGATCGCATTGCTGGTTGGCGATGGCGTGAATTCAAACGATGCGGGGGAGCTCTGGCATTTGCTGGATCATCGCTTTCAAATCCCGGTAACCATGCTTCCGGCTGATGTGTTTAACCGGATCAATCTTTCAAAATACAATACGTTGATCTTTCCGGCCGGATCATATCATGCTATTACTGAATCCTCAAAAGAGAAACTAAAAACATGGGTACAGAACGGAGGCGTTATCATTGGGTTTGAAAATGCATTACACTGGCTCAACAGTAACGGGCTGGGAAAATTTGAAATGAAGCCAGGCGAAAATACAGACAGGCAATCGCCACCAAGGCCGTACGCACTGCTGGATGAATACCGCGGTGCACAGGAATCACCCGGAGCAATTTTCGAAGCAAGCGCTGACCTTACGCATCCGCTTTTGTATGGATATGATCAGGCAACGCTTGCCATCTTTAAATCGAACAACATCTTCATGGAGAAATCAAAAAATCCGTATGCAAACCCGGTAACCTTTGGAAGCGCACCGTTGACCAGCGGCTATATTTCCAAACAAAACTATGCACAGTTGAAAAACACCTCGGTTGCAGGCGTATCGGCCTTAGGTCAGGGAAGAATTATTGGTTTTACCGATAACCTCTGCTTCCGTGCGTTTTGGCTGGGCACAAACAAGCTTTTTACCAACGCCATTTACTACGGGCCGGTTATCAGCAGCGGTTCGGCACGATAATTTCTT
>CAZIGG010000031.1:21362-26229 GCA_964538575.1 uncultured Roseivirgaceae bacterium | reverse complement strand
TTTGTGCCGATGCGTTATTGGGGGATATTTTTACTGATTTGTCTGTTCATCTTTTTCGGGAGCCCGGCAGTTTATGCCCAGAAAACAGAGCCGCCTAAGGAAGACAAGCGAACGCTCACGCAGAGAGTATCCAAGCGGGTGATGAAACTTGTTAAGCAGAATCCCGGAGATACGATTGTCGATCAAAAATCGGAATTAGGGTTCCGGCAGTACAAGGGAAAAACAATCCGCAAGATTATCGTCAATCATATCGGGTTCGAGCGCAACATTAACGATACCACCAAACGAAAAGTGGTTAACACGGTAACCCGCGTGGCAAACTCACTCCACGTAGATACCAAGGAACGGGTAATCCGCAATAATTTGTTTTTCAAAGCCAATCGCCCGCTTGACCCTTATAAGCTTGCGGATAATGAGCGTTACCTCCGCGATCTTCCGTTTATCCTCGATGCGCGGATTGCCGTGAAGCCTGTTCGCGGCAATCGCGAACAGGTAGATGTTATCATTTACACGCGTGATGTATTCAGTATCGGAGGCAGCATTTCCGCAAAATCAAACACGGGTGTAGAGTACAGAGTGTATGATGCAAACCTGAGCGGATGGGGTCAGCGCGTGGAATACAGAAGCGTTGTTGATATTAAACGGGATCCAAGATTCGGACATCAGTTTTTATACAGCAAGAACAGCATCAAAGGAACCCTCATTAACGGAACAGTATCGTATACCCAGCTTAATACCGGGGTAAGCCGCGGGCTTGAAAACGAAAATGCACTTTACGTTAAGCTCGACAGACCGCTTGTTTCACCGTATACACGATGGGCCGGTGGATTGGAGCTAAGTCGTAACTGGTCGGAGAATGTTTACGGTAAAACAGATACCGTCTTCAGGAACTACGGTTATTTCGAGAAAGATTTCTGGATCGGATACAACATCGGTATCAAGAACCGGGTTGAGAACCGGAACCGTTACTTTATTTCGCTTCGTACCTACGACCAAAATTTTTTCGATCGGCCGGGGCAGCCCCTGGAAGAAATGAATGTAATCTATAACGATGAGCAATTCATTCTAAGCGCCTTCACATTCTATAATCAAAACTTTTACCGGACAAAATATGTGTACGGGTTCGGGCGAACAGAAGACGTGCCGTATGGTACCCGGATGTCATTCCTCCTCGGCCAAACGAAACAGATCAACCGGGTGCGCCCGTATATTGGCGCAGAAATTGAGCGCTCAATCTTTCACAAGCGCGGTGACTTCATGGAGTACGCACTGCGTGTGGGCGGGTATCAATATGAAGATGAACTTCAGGATGTTACCGTGCAGGCTTCCGCAAACCTATTCAGCCGGCTGATGATTTTAAAAGGACTTAAGATCCGTCAGTCACTGGGTGCAAGCTATGCTAACATTATAAACCGGAATTTCGAACCCTTTTTGCGCATTGATAACGATTTTGGAATTGAACGGTTCAGGAGTGACAGCGCCATTGGCACGCAGCGATTGGGGTTGTCGTTCGAAACTGTTGTTTACATCAGACCTACGCTGCTCGGATTTCATTTTGCACCCTTTGCCTTTGCCGACATGGCGATGATAGCGCCCCAGCACACTGTACTAACACATCAAAAGCCTTATTTTGGTATTGGCGGAGGTGTCAGAACGCGAAATGAAAACTTAATCTTCGGAACCGTTGAACTTCGGATGTATTATTTCCCGCGCATACCTCAGGAAGAAGATTTTTCAAAATTCAGGGTCAGACTTTCCAGCAACTTACGCGTGAAGTATAGTTCTTCGTTCGTAAAGGCGCCTGCGCTGATTAGGTATAATTAAAATGACGAATGACGAATTGTAAAAATGTCGAATCAAATTTATTTATTCGACATTCGTCATTTTTCCCTCACCTTAATCCCAAGCGAAGCAATCCAGCTATTGATCGCGTTTAATTCTTCATCCGTCACCTTTGCTTCCGGGTGAAGCCACAAATAACTTTCGATGGGCATGTGTCCTTCTCCGATCTCTTCGGATACTTCTTCAAGCTTATGGTTAGCGCGTTTGGGTTCGTATGTTTTAAACTCGGAAAAATTGAGATGATCCTTGCCTTCCTTAACGTGTGAAGCCATCCACCAGCCAATCGGCTGAATGTGTACATACCACGGATAGTGCGTGTTGTTGCTGTGGCAGTCGTAACACTTTTTTACCAGCGTATCGTGCACTCCGGCAGGCAGCGCATAGACACTGGAAATGTCATTTTCAGAGGGCGTATCGGATTGATTCTTTATGGGCTGCATCACCTGCATGAGCAGCACAGCGACCAAAAGGCCAATCATTATCTTTTTAGCCATATTCCGGAGGTTTAGGTTATGAAAAATAGCTCCGTTCTTGCGGTTTTCCAACGCCCGGCTTACCTTGTTCGAACCAACCAACCCCTTATGAGAAAAATATTTGTCATTAGTTGCATAGTCGTATCTGCCCTCATCCTTGTTTGGGCCTATTTCTGGATCGAGGCTTTGTTCGCCTTTGTCATTGTGGGGCCGCTCATGTATATGGGTTTTGTGGATATGGCACAAAACCGCCAGGCGATTCGCAAGAATTTTCCATTGCTGGGAAGGCTGCGGTATGTGTTTGAAGGCATGCGTCCGAAGATTCAGCAGTATTTTGTTGAGTCTGATACGGATGGAACTCCGTTAAACCGCAATGAACGGTCTGTTATTTATCAGCGCGCCAAAAAACAAGTTGATACCATACCCTTCGGAACGCAGCTCAATGTATATGCAGAGGGCTACGAGTGGATGACACATTCTATAAATCCGCAGGATCATAACAAGCTTGATCATAATCCGCGTGTACGCGTAGGCAACAAAGACTGCACGCAGCCCTATGACGCGAGCATCTTAAATGTATCAGCTATGAGCTTTGGCTCACTCAGTCCGAATGCCATTGAATCTTTGAATTCAGGCGCCAAGATGGGCGGCTTTGCCCACAACACGGGTGAGGGCGGCATTAGCCCGTATCACCTGAAGCATGGCGGTGATTTAATCTGGCAGGTGGGTACAGGATATTTCGGAGCACGTGATGTGAACGGTAACTTTTCCCCGGAAGCATTTCAAAAAAATGCCTTGCGGCCGGAGGTAAAAATGATCGAGATCAAGCTTTCGCAAGGCGCCAAGCCGGGGCATGGCGGAATTTTGCCGGCCAAAAAAAATACACCGGAGATTGCCGCTATCCGCGGAGTACAGGCAGGCACTACCGTTTTTTCTCCACCGTATCATAGTGCATTTAATTCTCCGCTTGGCCTTATTCAGTTTGTAAAACAACTGCGTGACCTTTCCGGTGGAAAGCCGATCGGGTTTAAGCTTTGTGTCGGAAAGAAGAGTGAGTTCCTGGCGATCTGTAAAGCCATGGTTCAGCTTAACATTTACCCCGACTTTATTACGGTTGATGGCGGTGAAGGCGGGACGGGCGCTGCGCCTCCCGAGTTTTCAAACTCGGTTGGCATGCCGTTGCTGGATGCCATTGCATTCGTAGATGATGCATTGCGTGGTTTTGGAATCCGTGAACATATTAAAATCGATTGCTCCGGAAAGATTCTTACCGGGTTTAACATTGTTCGCGCGATGGCGCTGGGCGCAGATTTTTGTAACAGTGCGCGTGCGATGATGCTGGCGCTGGGTTGTATCCAGGCATTAGAATGTAACAAGAATACCTGCCCGACAGGCGTGGCCACACAAGATCCGTATTTCATGAAAGGACTTGTGGTAGAGGATAAAAAGGAACGCGTTGCCAACTATCATAAGAATACGGTCGGCAGTTTTGTTGAACTTCTCTCCTGCGCAGGGCTTGACCATCCCGAAAAGATAAACCGCAGCCATGTGTACCGCAGGGTGTTTATGAATATGGTGAAAACCTACGAAGAAATCTACCCTCCCCTTCCGGAAGGCTGTCTGCTGGAGGGCGGAGATGCCCCGATTGAGTTTGAATCGTATTTGAACAGAGCGACCGCGGAAGCGTTTTAATGACCGCATAGTGTAGAGACGCAAATTTTGCGTCTCTACGGGATTTCGTATCTTTGCAAAACATTTTTGCAGCGTGATCCGAAAATTTTTTCCGCTCGACAAGAACTACGTGCTTGAACAGGCACAGCTATCGCTACAACACTCCCTGTTGGAATACCTCGTAGACTTCGTTAAGGTACAATACATGCTTCAGGAGAACCCGCTTGGGATTGTTGATGAAACCGTACAGCGTATTGAAACACATCATTCAACGGAGTACAGCAAGCTCAACGAGCTCTACATTAACCTGATGGGTATTTTCCGATTCCGCAACTATCACGATAACCAGTTGGAGTTTGGGTTTGACGGGCGTGAGCCGTTTGAAAAGTATTCGGACGAGTGGAAAACTGAATTTAAAAAGTGGGCCCGCGAACTCTGCCAGCATAAAAACTTCATCTGGGGTGTGCTGGAACTAACCGTTTTCTATCCCAAAGAAGACGAAGCGCAGTTTATCGGGAACCGGCTGAACGCTTTCGTTACCCAGTTTTTTGAATTAAAGATTCATCCTCAAAAAGGTATCCTCAAAAAGAATTTTGCCTGAAGGTACTTAGCTTTAGATATGTGAAATTTCAGTGTTGTCTTTAAAGATGCATCAGGCGTTTGATTTCAAATCGTTCAAAATTTTTCACTTCACCTTCCTGAACTTCAACGTGTGTAACCTGGGCACGGGGCGGGCCGTGCTGGCACCACGTTACAAATTCGTTTAAACTATCCTCTGCTCCTTCAGCCTCGATGTGTACGCTTCCGTCCGGCAGATTTTGAGCAAAGCCTTTAATGTTTAACTGATCTGCAGTTTCTTTTGCGGATGCCCGGAAGAAAAC
>CAZIGG010000031.1:18011-21262 GCA_964538575.1 uncultured Roseivirgaceae bacterium | reverse complement strand
TAAAAAATATACTCCGTGCTCAAAAACAACGACTCGCGGTTCCGGATAATCGTACTGATTAACTGCTTGTTTTCTTCGGTAGTTTTTGTCGCTACCAGCGTACGGATTGAAAACACGCGTAAGGCATCCTGAACGGAGAGCGTTCCTTCCGCAGAATCCTTCCGTCCGTTGAACGGAAATGAATCCGGGCCGCGCTGACTTTGCGTGTTGAGGTTTATCCGTCCGACCTGGTTGGAGAAGATATCAATCAGCTTCGCAATGGTTTTTGAATCGTTCCCGAAAATACTCACCTGCTGGCCGAAGTTGGAATTAATCACATAGTGCATTGGTTCTTCCACATCATCGTACGGAACAATCGGTACAACCGGACCAAACTGTTCTTCAGAATAAATGCGCATTTTGTCGTTTACCGGGTACAGTACAGCCGGATAGAAAAAAGTTTCGTTTGTTTCCCCGCCATGTTCGTTCATGATCTTCGCACCATGTTTTTTTGCGTCTTCTACGAGTTCAGTGAGGTATTTGGTTTTTCCCGGTTCCGGTAACGGGGTCAGGTTTACATCTGCATCCCACGGCATCCCGGGCTTGAGTTTTTTAACGGCATCGTTAAATTTTTGAATAAACGTATCCACAATGCTCCGGTGCACATATAATATCTTTAGGGCCGTGCAGCGCTGACCGTTAAACGACAACGACCCCATGATGCATTCGTTAATGGTTGTGTTCAAATCAGCATCGGGCAACACAATGGCCGGGTTCTTGGCGTCCAGTCCGAGAATTGCTTTTAACCGATGGGGTTTCGGGTGCAACTTTTTCAAATCGTTAGCTCCCTTGTTGGTTCCGATGAAAGCAAATACATCCAGCCTTCCGCTTTCCATGAGCGAACCCACTGTTTCTCTTCCTCTTCCGTAAATGATATTGATCACCCCTTTCGGGAAACTGTCGCGGAATGCTTCAAGCAACGGGCGAATCAGCAGCACACCATACTTCGCAGGTTTGAATACAACCGTGTTACCCATAATTAATGCCGGGATCAATGTTGTAAAAGTTTCATTCAAAGGATAGTTATACGGACCCATACAAAGCGCAACACCCAGCGGAACACGCCTGATCTGCGCCATAAAACCCTGTTCTTCAATGATCTTGGCTGAATTGCGGTCAGCATCTTTTAATGCCTTGATCGTATCGATAATGTAATCGCACGTGCGGTCAAATTCTTTTTCAGAATCTTTTAAAGGCTTACCGATTTCCCACATCAGCAGCTTCACCACCTCACTTCTCTTTTCACGCATGCGTGCAAGAAACGTTTCCACATGTGTAATGCGATCCGCCACCGACATCATAGGCCACTCCCCCTTGCCCAAGTCATGCGCTTTCACGGCTGCATCCAATGCTTTCATGGCTTCGGCTGCATTAAGCAACGGTGTGCTTCCGATAATTTTTTGCGAATAACCCGCTGCTTCCTTTACAAAAACCGGGCTCATAACCGGGGCGAGCTCCCCTGTCCAGGTTTTAAGTTCACCTTCAATGAGGTATTCGCGTTGTTCGATGTAGGCATCAAGCCTATAGGCTTCGGGGATGGAAGCTGGTTCAGGGAAAATGTTCGCCAACGGATTGCTCATGTATGGTTATCGTTATCAGTTAATAGTTACCCGGCTTTTTACTTTCATCTTCTCCGCTTACCAACGCGACACCAGACGAAGTTCCGATTCTGTCTGCACCCGCCTGTACTAAAGCGATTGCCTGCTCACGTGTCTTAATTCCGCCCGAGGCTTTGATTCCTACCTCAGCCGGAAGCACACTTCGCATCAGGGTAATGTGCTCAACTTTTGCTCCAGCCGGTGCAAGACCGGTTGATGTTTTTACAAAGTCAGCGCCCGCATCGGCACATAGTTTACACGCCTCTGCAATCTCGCCTGCTGAAAGATACGCGGTTTCAATTATAACTTTGAGCAATTTCTGGTGATCGTGGGCGAGCTTGCTGCATTTGGCCAGCTCGATTTTGGTCCAGGGGATACCGGTTTTGAAAGACGTGATGTTCCAGACTACATCCACTTCATCGGCCCCGTTATCGATGGCACGTTTGATCTCATCCAGCTTGGTCTCTGTCATGTTATACCCCAGCGGGAATCCGGCTACGGTAACTAAAATAATAGTGTCTTTGGCAATTTCGCGCTTAGCACGTTTCACCCAGAATGGCGGAACACAAACTCCTAATAATTTATACTGGCGGGCTTCATCAACAAGCCTATCAATATCCCGGATGGAAAGGGTTGGACTTAAATTCGTATGCTCGATATAAGAAGCAAGGTTCATCGATGTAAGTTACGATGAACTCTGAAACCGGCAATCAATGCCGGATTTCACATTCCTTACAAAACTTCATTTTGCCCGGCTTGTGTTTTTTTGGCTTGCGCTTGTGGCCGAAATAAGTAGGGTCGGAATACTGCGGCTTCATCATTTCTTTCTCGGCCTTGCGATGTTCTTTAACAACTGCTTTCATGCGGGCTTCATGTTCATCCATCGCATTGTACGTAACCTTCCGGGCCCTGGCTTTGGTCTTGCTCTTCTTTTCCGGTTCATAGTCCTCCGATGGGAAATACGGGCTTAATGAGGTTGACTGTTGCGAACTGCTTTTCGTTTTCTTCTGCTTCTTTTTGGATTGGGCAAAAGATGCCGTGCAGGCACATACCATCAGCAAGATTATCAGGGGGATTCTTGACATAGCACAAAGATATTGGTTGTGAATTAAACTTACTTACTGGCTTTATTATTGTTTCCGTATCGGGACAAATCGACAAGCCATCAATTCTGGCGGTTAATCTGTAAAAAAGTGGTAAGACAGTATAGAAACAATGAATACCGCAATGGCGAGTAATACGTAGCCAAATATTTTGGCACGCGCGAAATACCCCCGAACCGGCATATTATCTTTCATGCTATTCGATATTCATAAAGTTGAAAACCTTAAAGAAAAGGTAAGCTAATCCTGAAAGGGCCATCAGGTACGCAAAAACTTTTGCGCGAATAAAGTAGGCTCGTGCCGGGAATGTCTTTTTCATGCAGTTCCGGGTCAGGTGTTAAAGTATAACTTCAATTACGGCCGAAAAGTTGTTTTGGGAACCATTTATTTCGGCCAAGCGGCCAAAAATTGCCTGAAACAGCAGATTTGGGAGTTAAAAAACTCTGTCAGTTGTTGCTCTTTTGTCCACGCACAGTTTTAAAAGCCCATCGGCACATACTGGCAAAAGCAA
>CAZIGG010000031.1:15365-17911 GCA_964538575.1 uncultured Roseivirgaceae bacterium | reverse complement strand
GCGATCATTTCGGTTACGTTCGCGCCAATAAAGTGTGCGCCCAGCCATTCACCATATTTAGCATCAAAGATTACTTTCACAAAACCGTCCGGTGCACCGGCAGCTTTCGCCTTACCGGATGCCGTGAACGGAAACTTGCCGACTTTAATTTCATAACCGGCTTTCTTAGCCGCTTCTTCGGTCAAGCCAACCGAGGCAATTTCAGGGCTGCAATACGTACAGCCGGGAATGTTATTATAGTTAATCGGATGCGGGTTTAATCCGGCAATTTTTTCAACGCAGGTAATCCCTTCCGCAGAGGCAACGTGCGCAAGCGCAGGACCTTTTACAATGTCACCGATTGCATAAACGCCTGCTACATTCGTTTTATAATAATCGTCAACAATAACTTTTCCTTTATCGGTTTTCACACCGGTTTCTTCCAGGCCAATGCCTTCGAGGTTGGTGGCAACGCCAACGGCAGAGAGTACGATGTCGGCTTCAAGTTTGATTTCACCGTCTTTTGTTTTTACGGTAGCCACACAACCTTTACCTGCCGTGTCAACCTTTGTTACCTCTGCATTCACATGAATCGCAATACCGGCTTTCTTGAACGACTTCTCTAATTGTTTTGAAACTTCTTCATCTTCCACGGGAACAACGCGCGGCATGAATTCAACAATCGTTACTTCAGTTCCAAGTGTGCTGTAGAAATAGGCGAACTCAACACCGATTGCACCCGAACCCACAACGATCATTTTCTTGGGCTGCTCCGGTAATACCATTGCTTCACGATAGCCGATAATCTTCTTACCGTCAATTTTTAAAGCCGGCAATTCGCGTGAGCGTGCGCCTGTGGCCAGGATGATGTGCTTTGCTTCGTGGTCTTCTTTCTTACCATCAGCCGAAGTTACTTCTACCTTGCCGCCTTTCTTCAGCTTGCCGGTTCCGGCTATATGTTCAATTTTATTTTTCTTGAATAAAAACTGGATGCCCTTGCTCATGCCCGCTGCCACATCGCGGCTGCGTTTAACCACTGCTGCAAAATCAGCCTTGGAATCCTTTACATCAATACCATAATCCTTCGCATGTTTCAGGTATTCAAAAACCTGGGCGCTTTTCAATAAGGCTTTGGTCGGAATACAGCCCCAGTTGAGACAGATCCCACCGAGCTCAGCTTTCTCGACAACGCCTACTTTCATGCCCAGTTGCGATGCGCGGATTGCCGCCACATAACCACCCGGACCTGAACCAATTACGATTACATCAAATTTTGCCATACATGCGAAGATTTAATTCTAAAATGCGGTCAAAGATACATTGCCTCCGGTTCTTTCAAAAGGCTGTTTCAGGGTGTTATTTTCTGCCAAAACTGCATGTTAGCGTATAATCATACAACTGCCCCTGTTCCAATGCTGAAGATTTGTGACGGTTCTGTAAACCGGGTATGCCATCCACAAAAGAAGGATAATAGCCAGCACAATTTTTCCCGGTTTAGTAAGGTTTGAAGACAACTTTTCGAGCCATTGAAATACCAGTATAAAAATGAAGAAAACAATAATAGAGAGAAAACGATCCATGTCGTAAACATCAAGCCTGAACATGCAAACCAATCCGATTCCGTAAAACAAAATCAATAGGCCGACAAGCTGAACACTTGACGTTGCTTTTCTGATACGAAAGATAAGTGCAGCCAGCATCAGAACACCAAGAATGTATGTTACAATACCCGACACCGGGATAAAGATGCGCGTCAGCATGGTTGATATATTAAAAAAATTCTCCACTGCATGAACAAAAAATTCATGCTTATAGAAAAAGAAGCCCGATTCAATTACATACGACAGGTAAACATTCCAGGCAATCAAGCCGCTGATTCCGGCAAGAGAAATAATTGCAGCCTTTGCGGTTCTTGTTCTTACAGAAAGCGTTTTGTCAAGTAAAATCCAGCAGCAAACACCTGCCAGGATAAACACTCCGGCATTGCGCTGAAGGCACATTAAAAAAGCGAATATCAATAAGCCAATGAAATGTGCGCGCGATTTATTTACATTAAGCGCACAGTACGTAACGCATAATACCAGTAACAGAAAGTTCATTTCCGACCAGAGGAAAACAGAGATCATCATGAAGTGCACTGAACTCAGAGTAAGGAACAGGACAAGTACTTTGTACAGGTTGTTTTCCAAAATCCTGTTCAATATTAAAACGCTCAGGATACCGATAAGAACCGTAACGACCAGATACATCCACGGTACGGCATGTTCAGGCGAATCAAATAATGAAAGTGTAGCCGGAAACAGGGGCGGCCAATAGGTGTACAACGAACCATCGGGACTTCGAAAGCTCCCGTCTGTTTTTAAACTTTGAGAAGCTGAAACATAATTGTTTGAATCCGGGGTAAGCAGTAATCCGCAGCGGTGTCCATACCATTGCAGCGAAACGGACAGCACAACAATAGCTGCAAAGCACCATTTTGTTGTACGTGCCGACAGGTCAGATTTCACTGTTTTTCTTAATTTTAAGTAAAAATAGACAAGTCTGCATGAAATTACTTCAAGGTAAAA
>CAZIGG010000031.1:13652-15265 GCA_964538575.1 uncultured Roseivirgaceae bacterium | reverse complement strand
GATCCATTGCCCTTAAATATGCCGAGCATGGCGCCAACGTTGCGTTTACTTACTTATCCAGTGTTGAACAGGGCCAGGCACTCGAAGCTGAGCTTACTGCCAAAGGTGTGAAAGCAAAAGGCTACCAGTCTGATGCATCAAATTATGCGCAGGCAGAAAAGCTGATCAGTGATGTAGTGGTTGATTTCGGATCGCTGGATGTATTGATTAACAATGCCGGCATCACTCAGGATACCTTGTTGTTGCGCATGAGTGAAGAACAATGGGACAAGGTGATCAATGTAAACCTCAAATCATGCTTTAACACCGTAAAGGCTGCCACCAAACCGATGATGAAGCAAAAGAGCGGCTCGATTATCAATATGACTTCCGTTGTCGGGTTAAAAGGCAATGCAGGCCAGGCAAACTATGCCGCCTCGAAAGCGGGTATTATAGGTTTTACAAAATCCGTTGCGCTTGAATTAGGTTCGCGCGGCATTCGCTCAAACGCGATTGCTCCCGGTTTTATTGAAACAGAAATGACCGCAGTGCTTGATCCGAAAACCGTTCAAAGCTGGCGCGATGCAATTCCGTTGAAACGTGGCGGAAGGCCCGAAGATGTTGCTGATGCGTGTGTTTTTCTTGGCTCAGATATGTCAACATACATCTCCGGACAGGTGATCCAGGTAGATGGCGGAATGCTGACCTAAGTAGCTGATTTTCAAAATATTCAAAGCCTCGCACACGCGGGGCTTTTTTATGTTTACGAACACCCGTTAGAGTGCATCGATAAAAAAATTAATTGCAAACCTTTGGAAACCATGCGATTCGCCTCTACGTTTGTATCATCAAGTCGAAGAAAGCAAACCGCTTAATCGATTTATAAAGAAGTGCGGAGAGACAGGCTCTATGAAGCACTAGCAACCAGTAGCAATACCAGGTGCTAAATCCTGACTCCGGTTCGGATGGTCCGAACCGGGAACTATAAACCGATGTTAACATGAAAAATTTCATCAGCAACATTTCAGGAGAAGCCTTCCGGGCTTTCGATGCTTTCATCTCACAACTCGAGCAATCCATTTGTAATCTGTTTTGTGGCAACATGTGTATGTGTTGTTGCGCCTGTTGCTAAGCGAAGCGTACCGCATCCTGCAACAAACTAACCTATGATCATGTCAGGTGACAGGCATTTTTGGTTACGGTTATGTCCATTTTAAATTCACTAAAACAGATTATCAAAAAACATTTAAAACATACACATTATGAGCTTACAATTCGAAACACTCCAGCTACACGCAGGTCAGGAAGTTGATCCTACAACCGGTTCACGCGCTGTGCCCATCTATCAAACAACTTCGTACGCATTTAAAAGCGCTGAGCACGGAGCTAATCTCTTTGCCTTAAAAGAATTCGGAAATATCTATACCCGCATCATGAACCCCACCACCGATGTGTTTGAAAAACGCATCGCTGCCCTGGAAGGCGGTGTGGCAGCATTAGCGGTTGGCTCCGGCCAGGCGGCTCAGTTCATTGCGCTGAACAACATTTTACAATCAGGCGATAATTTTGTTTCCACCTCATTCCTGTATGGCGGAACCTACAACCAGTTTAAAGTTGCCTTCAAAAGATTAGGC
>CAZIGG010000031.1:7004-13552 GCA_964538575.1 uncultured Roseivirgaceae bacterium | reverse complement strand
GGTCACGGAACAGCCATTGGCGGTGTGATCGTGGATGGCGGAAATTACAACTGGGGCAATGGCAAGTTTCCGCAGTTTACAGAACCTTCCGAAGGATATCACGGATTGAAATTCTGGGAGATTTTCGGAGAAGGAAATCCATTAGGCCTGCCAAACATTGCTTTCGCCATCCGGGCGCGTGTTGAGGGCTTGCGGGATTTTGGCCCGGCTCTTAGTCCGTTTAACTCATTCCTCCTGTTACAGGGCCTCGAAACTTTGTCGCTTCGCGTACAACGCTCGATCGACAATGCGCTTGCCCTGGCGCAATGGCTGGAAAAACATCCGGAAGTTGAAAGTGTCAACTATCCCGGACTGGAAAGCAGCACGTATCATAAACTCGCGAAAAAATACTTGCGTAATGGATTTGGAGCGGTTCTTTCCTTCACGGTTAAAGGAACAAAAGAAAATGCCAGCAAGATCATTGATAGCTTAACGTTGGTTAGTCATCTCGCCAACGTGGGCGATGCCAAGACGCTGATTATTCAGCCTGCGACCACTACACACCAGCAACTGAGTTATGAAGAACAGTTGACTGCGGGCGTACTGCCAACGTTGTTGCGTGTATCGGTTGGTATTGAGCATATCAACGACATTAAAGCAGATTTTGAGCAAGCCTTTGAAAAAGTTTTTAAGAAAGAGTTAATCGAGGGATAGCCACCCTCATTCCCCGGCCCTTCTCCTTTGGGAGAAGGGCGACCGGGACTACGAGTTATTTATGGAGAAAACAGATCACACATTTCATTACAACAAAACTTTCGAACTGGAGTCGGGGAAAACACTTCCCGGCTTCCAGCTTCGGTACACCACGCTGGGAAAATTAAATGCCACGCGCTCAAATATTATTTGGGTATGCCATGCCCTTACCGGGAGTTCGGACTTTACATCCTGGTGGAGTACATTATTTACGGATGACAGTCCGTTTAACCCGAACGATCATCTGATCATTTGTGCAAACATGCTGGGCGGGTGTTATGGATCAACCGGGCCGTTATCCATAAATCCGGAAACGGGAAAACCGTTTTATCACGGCTTCCCGACCATTACCAACCGCGATGTTGTGAAGGCGTTTGAGTTGCTGCGTGAGCAATTGGGATTTGATAAAATCCATACGTTAATCGGGGCATCCCTCGGAGGCCAGCAAGCATTAGAATGGGTGATCGAAAAGCCTGAAGTATTTGAACACCTCATCGCGATTGCAACCAATGCATCTCATTCACCGTGGGGCATTGCATTCAACGAAGCGCAGCGCCTGGCGATTGAAGCAGATGCAACCTGGAAAGAAGATGACGAGCGTGCCGGCCTGAATGGATTGAAGGCTGCACGCGCCATTGGCATGTTATCGTATCGTCATTACACGGGCTTTGCCAAAGCGCAATCCGAGAAGTCGACCGGTGTTGTTGAGGATTTCCGGGCCGCAACGTATCAACGCTATCAGGGAGAGAAATTAGCAAAGCGATTCAATGCATTCACCTATTGGTTGCTTTCTAAGATGATGGACAGCCATCATGTAGCCCGTGGAAAGGAATCCGTTGAAGAAGCGCTGCGTGCTGTCAGGGCGAAAGCGTTAATCATCAGCATCGATTCAGATATCTTATTTCCTCCGGAAGAGCAAAGGTTTTTGGCCACGTATATCCCTGACGCAGAATTTAAAAGCATTTCATCGGCTTACGGACACGATGGCTTTTTAGTAGAGTACCATGAATTTAAACAAATCATAAAAAATTTTTATCAACCAACCTTACGTAAAGTATCAGTATGAGAAAGAAGTTAACACTGGGTTTATTCGGATTCGGATGTGTAGGTCAGGGATTATACCATGTGCTGGAAGAAACCCACGGATTAAAAGCCGGAATCAAAAAGATCGTAGTTAAGAATAAAGACAAGCAGCGCCCGCTAAGCAAAGATTTGTTCACCTTCAATAAAGAAGACGTGTTGAACGATCCGGAAATTGATGTTGTAGTCGAATTGATCGATGATGCCCCTGCGGCCTTTGAAATTTTAAAAGCCGCGCTCAAAAACGGCAAGCATGTTGTTACCGCCAATAAAAAAATGATCGCAGAGCATCTGGAAGAAATATTCTACCTGCAACAACAATACGATCGTTCTGTATTATACGAAGGAGCGGTTTGCGGAAGTATCCCGATCCTGCGCAACCTGGAAGAATATTATGATAATGATTTGCTAACCGGCATTGAAGGGATTTTCAACGGCTCAACCAACTACATTCTTACGAAAGTGTTTGAAGAGAAGAAGGGTTACGCTGAAGCATTGAAACAGGCACAGGAACTTGGCTTTGCGGAATCCGATCCGCGCCTGGATGTACAGGCATTCGATCCCAAGTTTAAGCTTACGATTGCTATCACTCATGCCTTTGGGGTTTTCGTAAAGCCCGAAAACATCATCAACATCGGTATTGATAAAATTTCTGATCTGGATTTAAAGTTTGCCCGTGAAAAAGGATATGCGATCAAGCTTATCGCCCGCGCCATCCGCGTTGATGGAAAAATTTATGCGCTTGTAGCTCCGCAATTCATTGAAGCTGAAAATCCGTTGAGCAATATCCGGTTAGAATACAATGCCGTTCAGCTACAGGGCGCGTTTGCAGACAAGCAATTATTTGTGGGTAAAGGCGCAGGAAGCTACCCTACCGGTTCGGCTGTACTGTCGGATATTTCCGCGTTAACGTATGATTACCGGTACGAGTATAAAAAGACACACCAGCTTCCGAAGCATTCATTTTCAGATGATTGGTCGCTCGAAACGTTTGTCCGTTTTCCGCAGGGCGAAAGTGTTTCCATTCAGGATTTTGAAAAATTTGAAGCGGGCTATGCAGCGAACGGCCAGCATTACATGCTGGGTGAAGCAGATTTCTCCAAGCTGAAGGAATGGTCGCAAAACGAGAACATCGGGATCATTCTCGCTCCGCAGGCAACGTTTAAGCCTGCAAGCAAAAGGCCCGCTGTTGAGTTGCTCCCGGCCTGATTTCTTTGAAACAGCAACCGATAAAAGGTTCTCCGGTACAATTAACCGTTTGGGTCGAATGTTAATTCATGATAGCTTTGTACAAAGGCTGTCATGGATCTAACCATTTTATTTTCCCCGATTGACGAGCAGGTTTATTCCGGCATTACCTCGCACGCCACTTTTTTCAAGAACATTAAAATCTTCGGTGAGAAGATGCCTTCCTATAAAGATGCACACATCGCAATCTTTGGAATAAAGGAATCCCGGGGCGGAGAAAATAATTCGGGCGCATCGCAAGGTCCGGATGAGATCCGTAAAAAACTTTACAACCTTAAAAAGGGAAACGGCAGCTACCGGATTGTTGACCTGGGCAACTTAAATCCGGGTCATGACCTGGATGAAACATACGTGCGCATCAGCGAAGTGTGCCGGATTCTGTTAGAAAATAATGTTCTTCCCATAATCATCGGTGGCACGCACGATTTGGATTACGGTCAGTATTCCGGCTACGAAACGATGAGTAAGTTGGTGAGCCTCCTGAACATTGATGCGTTTCTCGACTTAGAAGATAAAAAGGAATCCGCTCCCAATCAGCAGCACATTCATAAGATACTCCTACACGAGCCGAATTACCTGTTCAGCTACACACACCTCGCTTATCAAAGCTACCTGATCGATCCTTCGCATACGGCCGTGCTTGAGAAATTGTATTTCGAAGCATTCCGCATCGGGCAGATGCGCACCGGCATGCAGGAAATGGAGCCGGTGATCCGGAATGCCGATATGCTTTCGTTTGATGTAACAGCCATTCGTTCTTCCGATGCGCCCGGCAATGCAAACGCCCAGCCTTTCGGGTTAACCGGAGAAGAGGCCTGCCAGATCTGCTGGTATGCCGGACAAAATGAAAAACTCAGCTCCATCGGATTTTATGAGTACAATCCTGAGCTTGACGATGTGCATAAAAAAACAGCAGCCGTTGCCGGAACCATGATCTGGTATTTTGTAGAAGGGTTCTATCACCGCAAGAAAGAACAAAACTTTAAGAGCAACGATTTTCTCAAATATGTCGCTGCACTTCAGGCCGAACCCGAAACCATCACGTTCTATAAAAGCAAGTTCAGTGAAAAGTGGTGGATGGAAGTTCCTTATCCGGCCGGCCGGGAGCGTTATTCGCGCAACAGCATTGTGCCGTGCAGCTACAGCGATTACCAGCTTGCCACTAAGGGCGAAGTGCCGGAACGCTACATCACCACGCTGGCCAAGCTGATGTAGCAAAAATGTTGCGGGCACTGTTACGCGTATAAAAGTTTATGCTATCTTCCATTCCTCTTTCGTTGGCAGTATGAAGCATATTCTTCCGGCTTTATTTTTACTTGTTTCCTTCACCCATACCGGATTTAGTCAATCCGCAACCGGCACAATGACCTGGGCCGAAGCAAAAAAAGCCGGGAAAGCCTCCGTGTATGTATATTGGTATGAATCGCGGCCATCCATCTATCAAAACGAAAGAGGTGAAATGGAAGGCATCGAGCATGAGATTCTCAGCGGGTTTAAAGATTTCGTTCGTGAGCAATACAATGTTGATCTTGTTCTGCAATGGAAAGAAACCCGGAATTTCGAAAACACCTACCAGATCGTTAGCAACGAAACCCTGCCCGGTGCATTTGGGGTATCAGCCTTTTCCATTACGCAGGAAAGAAAAAAACACGTGGCATTTACGCTTCCGTACATGCCCGATATTTCAGTGGTTATCTCCAGCAAGAATATCCCGATTGTTCAAAATGCTGAAGAATTCGACAGTATATTCTCGCAACTCGAAGCCATCACCATAAAAGGAACAACCCATGAAGAAGACCTGGAGAAGCTAAAGGCCGAACGGAACATCAGTTTTAAAATGCGGTATGTACCAAGTTATCAGAGTATCCTGTCCATCATTCAAAGCTCTGAAAATACATTCGGGGTGGTCGACCTGCCCAACTACATGGTTGATCTTTACCGAAGTGCGGGAATGTCTGTTAACCGGCAGAACATTGTACCGTTCAAGCGCGAAGGACTGGCGTTTATTACACCTAAACACAGCGACTGGGATGAGCCTGTTAACGAATACCTGAGCGGTGCGAAATTTCAGCTCACCATCAAACCCATCATGGGAAAGTACCTCGATAATTCAGTTTACGATTTCATGGAACATCTTGCCACGTCAGCAGATAACGAGGTTATGCTACTCACCTTCGAAAAAGAGATTCAGCAGCGCGACCAGCAGGGAAAAAGCAAGCAGATCCTGCGGGAAAGTATTTTCAGGAACATTCTCACCGCAACCGTATCCATTGTTCTGGTGTTCCTGGGGATTATATTCCTCCTCTACCGTAAGCAAAACAAGATCAATGCATTACTTACAAGTCAGAAAAAAGAAATTGAAGATCAGCGCGTAAGCATAGAGCAACAAAACGAACAGCTTGAAAGGCGAAATGAACAGCTTTCGCACGTGAATGAGGAGAAGAACAGCCTGATTAAAATACTGGCGCACGATTTACGCACGCCCATTAACCAGGTTCAGGGGCTCGCGCAATTGCTGCTGATGGAGAATCCTTCGCTGCCGGCCGATCAGAAAGATTCGGTGAATAAAATCATTGATTCCTCCACCCGGTTAAATACGATGATCGGTAAAATCCTGGATGTAGACGCGATCGAAAGTAACCGCGTTAACCTGCATCTCGAAAATATCGACATGAACACGTTGACAAAACGAATCGTCAGCAGTTTTGATAAAACAGCCGCTAAAAAGGAAATTCATCTGAGTTTTACTCCTTCCCCCGCAACGGTTTCAGTAAAAGGCGATATGCTGTACATGACTGAAATTATTGAGAACCTGCTTTCAAACGCCATAAAATTCTCTACCCAGAAAAAAAACGTTTCCGTTGAAGTGAGCGTGTGCGATTTATACGTGCTTCTCCGCATCCGCGATGAAGGCCCGGGATTAACAGAAGACGACAAGCAAAAAATCTTTCAAAAATTTCAACGGCTAAGCGCACAGCCAACCGATGGCGAACGTTCAACAGGCCTGGGGCTATCAATCGTAAAAAAATACACCGAGCTGATGAACGGCCGGGTTTGGTACGAATCCGAAACGGGCACCGGCACATCTTTTAACCTGGAGTTTCCCAAAGCCTGAACAAATCACCCGTTTACAGGGACGAAAAATAATGCAGAAATGCGCATACTTGTTCCATGAACATTTATTCAAAAAATCTTTCGCTAACCATTATTCGGGTTGCAGCCGCAGGCAATATGCTTATTCATGGCATTTCAAGAACGGTGACAGGCGGTGTGTCCGGGTTTGATGAATACCTGGGTTCCCTGGGCTTCCCTCCCTATACTGCATTTCTCATCACTGCATTTGAGCTGATTGCTGCCGTATTAATTATCATTAACCGCTGGACAAGCATTCTTTCTGTTATTTTCTGTATCGAATTGATCGCGGGTATTATCCTCGTACATGGGCCGGAAGGCTGGTTTGTGGTGGGCCACGGAAGAAATGGATCGGA
>CAZIGG010000031.1:0-6904 GCA_964538575.1 uncultured Roseivirgaceae bacterium | reverse complement strand
TCGTACATGGGCCGGAAGGCTGGTTTGTGGTGGGCCACGGAAGAAATGGATCGGAGTACAGTGTTTTGTTAATCCTTTGCTTTGTAGGCGTCATTATTGCGTACCGGCCAAAAAGAGAAGGACAGAAATAACGTTCTGCCCTTCAACTCCACCCTGCCGAAAAACTACTTCACTTCAATTCTTTGGCCGAGCTTAAGCGTTGCCAGATCAAGCCGCACGTAACAGTAATCTTTATCTTCACTTTTATAACTTCCGTCTTTATTGGAATCCTTCTGAAGTTTTATCAACGCAAAGTTTTGATCGTAATAAATATCAATGGAAACAACATTTACATCCTGGCCGGTAAGCCGCTGAAGATTTTTTCCATGGATGTCGGAAACATAAAGCAAATCCGGATCATGCTGATCGATTTTGCCATTCCTGTTGTGATCGATGTTCTTAACCCGGTACAAAATCCAATTCTTTGATATGCGTTCGTTAAGGTGCGTTCTGTAGCCCGATTTACCGTAGTAGTATGTTTTAAAATTCATAATATAGGTATCACGATCAAAAAGCCTGAAACTGCTGTCCGTTTTGAAATTGTAGAACACCAGATTTGCGTAGTATGAACCCCACACTGCAAGCTTATTAGATGAAAACATTCCGGCCTCGTATCCAATTGGGATCATAAGCGTAGAGGCGCTGTCGGTAATTATTGGCCCATCCAAATAAAAGCTGATTTTTGATTTGAATTCCTCCTGACCAAAAGAAACTCCTGCCGTTGCCAGCAGGAGCGTTATGAGCACAAGATTTTTCATTATTCCCATGTGAGGTTTTTTGTTTTTGCTTTCGACTTGATCGAATTGATCATCGCAGCATCCAGCATATTCTCCTGTTCTTTCGGAGTATTCTTGACAATGTATTCCTGGCGCTGCTTGTTCACGTTTTGTATTTCAGCCTGAATTTTTGCGCGTTCTTCGGATTTTCCCTTCACATACGCTTTGCGCTGCTCAGCGGTCATGCCCTTCATTTCCTGCGGAAGCTCATCGTCTTTCGCTTTTGCGATGACTTGCTCATTCTCTTTTGAGGCATCTACCAGGTCCCAGGTTGAATTGCTGTATGCGTGAGAACTTTTTGAAACCGTGCGCTCAGCTTTATTGGCTGCTCCGTAACTCTCCGCATTCCTGTCCTGAGCAAGCTGCATCTCCTTTTTACTGACTCCCGCTGAGCCGTAGTATACGTATGTTTTGTTAAGCTGATCATTCAGTTGCGACAGCCTGTTATCGTAAGGAGTAGCCACATAAACGGTTTTGCTGTTTTGCTCAATGCTCATGAAAGTTCCGCCTGCAATATCAGAGCCGTCTTTCCAATTCGTGTTCAGCCCCTCATTAAAGTCACCGCAATAGATCGTGTTAACAATAACTCCTTTCTCTTTTGCCAGCGCACAGGCCTCGCGGTACGAAACCGGTCCTTGTGTAAACGGTTCATTACCCGCAATGAAGATCATTTTAAGATCAGCGTTTGAGTTGGACCAGTCTAATTGATTCAACGATTTACGAATAACCTGTCCGCAAAATTCGCTTCCGCCATTGGTTCTGAGCGCAAACAATTTCTCGGAAATCAAATCAAGATCGTTCGTTAACGCACTCACCTGCCGGATGTAACCTTCTGAAGACGGCAACCCATCGTTACCATATTCATATAATGCTATTTTAATCCTGGGTTTTGAGCCGTCACCGCATTTAGCAGCAGCCAGCTCATTCACAATTTTCCAAAGCTGCGACTTGGCCTGATCTATCAGGCCGTCCATGCTGTTGCTGGTATCGAGCAGGAGCGCCAGCATAATGGTTTGATCTTTCTCCGGTTTAGGAGATTCGGTTCGTTTAGCTGCCATACTAACCTGGTTGCCGAACATAAAAATGAACGCCAGGAAGAACGAGGCAGCGAATCTTGAAATACGGTTGAGAATAGTTTTCATAACATTAGTGTTTTGGTAAATTTTACGGGAAAAGAATTCTTTTGATAGCCAGACTTAGTGAAACGGATCGTTCATTGAGGGAATTAATCAAAAGACTTGGTGAATCGTACAATCCATCCTTTTCCTCTAAAAACGCGTTTAAATTAAAGTGATTAACTTTCCGGAAGTCAGCGTTATGCGTAGCATTTGGATCATTTTACTGGTTTTTACGGGGGGTCTTCTCACCCATAACTCCTTTGCGCAGAAAAACGCAGAGGAAGCGGAGTCGAAGAAGAAAGACTCTTACAGCAGTGTTAAGTTACGCGCGAATACAAGCGACATTCAACGCCTGTTAAGTGATGCCGAAAAAATAAAAACGAGGAATCCGAAAGCCGCCCTTGAAAATGTACAGGAGGCATTAGCCATGAGCATTGCCCGGGAAGATGATTTCAATGAAGGCAAAAGTTATGTGTTGCTGGGAGAAATCAACGAAAGCATCCAGGAGTGGAAACTGGCCCTCGATAATTATTTAAATGCGTACCAAAAGCTATCCCGGCACGAAAATCAGGTGGAGCGTAAAAAGGCAGCTAAAGCAGTTTCTGTCAATGATGGAGAGATTGAATTAAAAAAAGCGCTTGCCGGACTGGGTAACACAAATTTTAAATTAGGGCAGTTTGATGCTGCGCTAAAATATTATCAGGAGCTTCTAACAAAAAATTTAAGCCCTGAAGAAAAAGCAGAATGCCAGCTCAGCATCTCCGAGGTCTACTCCGGCATGAAAAATTATGATCAGGCATTAAAAGCGCTGGACGAAACCAATGACCTTTCAAAAAAGAAAAATTCCGCGTTAAGCATCCGCATACAAAATCAGCGTGCAAAAATTTATTTGCAGCAAAACCAGCTCGGCAAAACACAGGAGCTTTACTATAATTCCTTACAAGACATGCGTTCCGGTCAGACCGCGCCAAGTGCAGCCGTTCAGCAGTCAACCCGTGAAACAAAGGATGAGATTGCTGATGCGTTGAAGGGTCAGAAGAAATACGATGATGAGATTAACCTCCGCAGGCAGTCAATCGAATATAATGTGGAAGCAGAAAACCTCCCCGAAGTAACACGCGATAAAGTCGCCATAAGCGAATCGCTTGCCGCAAAAGGAGAAATTACAGAAGCCTTGAAAGAAGCAGAAGAAGCTTCAGTGATAGCGGACACGATTAACGACCCAAAAGAACAAGCCAACGCTTATTTATCACTGGCCGGGTTATACGAAAAGAACGGCCGTAACAATCAGGCATTAACGGCTTACAAAAAATACAGCCGGGCGGTGGCTAAAAGAGAAGCGTTGAACCAGGAGCGATTAACCGAAAAATCGGAACTCATCCAAAAACAGCAGGATATCGAACAGCTAAGCAAGGATGTTTCCATTGGCCAGCGGGAAGCCAAAATCCATGATCAAACTGTATTCCGGCAGCAGCTTGTTATTTACGGCTTACTGCTGATCATATTGGTCATTGCTGTTGCCACTTATTTTATTTATCGCAGCGCTCAGGCAAGCAAAAGGGCCAATCAAATGTTAGCCTTGAAATCATTACGCAGCCAGATGAACCCGCACTTTATTTTCAATGCATTGAATTCTGTTAATCATTTTATTGCACAGCAGGATGAACGCACGGCCAATAAATTTCTCTCTGAATTCTCACAACTGATGCGGCTGGTGCTGGAGAATTCGCAGGAGGATTTCATTCCATTATACAAAGAGCAGGAGATCCTGGCGCTGTATTTAAAGCTCGAACATTACCGCTTCCGCGACAAGTTTGATTACGCGATCAGCATCGATGAAAATATCGGTACGGAAACCGTGGAAGTTCCGCCCATGCTTATTCAGCCGTACATTGAAAATGCAGTATGGCATGGTTTGCGGTACAAGGAAACCAAGGGTAAGCTGTTATTGAACATCTCAAGTGAGAACGGATTTTTAGTAGTTGAGATTACCGATGACGGCATTGGCCGGAAAAAATCAGCCGAATTAAAAACTGCCAATCAGCGAAAACATAACTCAACCGGTTTGAAAAACATCCAGGAACGGTTGCAGATCATTAACAACGTGTACAAAACACAGTACCGCGTGGACATTGAAGATTTAACGGAAGCAGGCGGAACGCGCGTAAAAATCTACCTGCCCATCACTAAAACCCTGGCTGCATGATAAACGCTGTAATCATTGATGATGAAAAAGACAGCCGTGATATTCTGGCAAATTACCTGAAAAAATACTGTCCGGATGTTGAAGTTTGCGGTTTTGGTGAATCGGTGGCAACTGGATTAGAGGTTATCAATAAGCATAAACCCGATTTAATTTTCCTCGACATCGAAATGCCCTACGGCAACGGCTTTGACTTGTTAGATAAAGTTGGTGATGTAACGTTTGAAACGGTTTTCGTGACGGCCTTTGATAATTATGCCATCCAGGCGCTGAATCAAAGCGCTGCATACTATCTGTTAAAGCCTATTTCTATTGATGAGCTGATTAAGGCAGTCGACAAGATCCGTACGGAACGCAGCCAGGAGAATTACATGCGTCATGCGCAGGTTTTGCTGGATAACATCCGCACAACCGGGCAGCAAAAAATCATGCTTCCAACCATGGAGGGGTTTGAGATCGTTACGATCAGTTCGATTTTGTACTGCGAAGCGGCTGATAACTTTACAAAATTCTATTTTGAATCGGGCTCACCCTTACTGATCTGCCGGACGCTTAAATATTTTGAAGACATTTTAAAGGATCACCGGTTTGTGCGCATCCATCGCTCCTACCTGATCAATCCTGATTATGTGATCCGCTATGCAAAAGGCAAAGGCGGCTCGGTTACGATGAAGAATAACCAGGAACTTGAAATTTCACCGAATAAGAAAGAGGAGTTCCTCGCGCTGTTTGAGCGATAGCTCAATTCTTATAAACGCTGATCATAAACACACACTCTTTCAGCTTCTTAACCTGCTGAATACGGCTTGCGTTCCGGAGCATGTTTTGTTTGGGAAGATTTATCGGGATGCGAAGCGAGTCAAGAACAGAATCGGTAATAATACTTTTTAAAACGCCCGATTTGATCGCAAATGTTGTTGCAGAAGCCTGTGTTTGAACTCCGCTGATCATTCCTACCAAATCCCCTTTATTATTCAGCAAAGGGCCTCCGCTGTTGCCGGGGTTAACCGGAACCGAGACCTGATAGGCATTCGGATTTGCTTTGTAGCCGGTAAGGGAACTGATCGACCCTTCGCCAAACACAACATCTTCGCGCGGAAAACCAAGTGTATAAACATCTTCCGCGATGTCAGCCTCAACTTCCGCTACGGTATAGGGCACGGCCTGAATCTTCACGGGAGTTACAATCTTCAATACCGAAACATCATTAAGCGGGTCGCTATGAACAACTACAGCTTTTAAGCTACCGTATTTTTCATTTTGAATATAAACCGAATCAGCTTTGTTAATTACGTGATGGCTTGTAATCACATATCCCTCTGACGAAACCAGGAAGCCTGTCGCTGCATATTGGGGTATTGGAACAGCGGTACTTTTTTTGAGATTCTTTTCTAACGCATTCTGATTTTTTTGAATCTGATCAACGCTTCTTCGCAGTTTCAGAAACTCATAATTTTGCTGCGAGCGGATATTGTGTGTAATCCAAAGCGTTGCGGCAACACTGATCAAGGCCACCGAGGCAGCAACAGCGCTTAATGTCCGGTATTTCTTCCACCCACGGGCAGGTAAAGAAATAACCTGCTTTTCAATAGCGCCATGAACCTGATCAAGTTTATTTTTCAATTGAACCCGCTGACCCAATAATCCCATTGCGCTGACCAGCACTGCATGTTCTTCAACAAGTTGCATGAACGCTGCGTCTTCCTGCATTCGCTTTTCAACAGCCAAAATCTCCCCCGGAGATAATGTTCCTTTCACATATCCATCAAGCAGCTCTGTTGTGGCTAAATTCTCGTTCATCTCTCTTTATCTTGCGTTTTCGAAAAACAATTTTTTAAGTCGTTGCAGACATTTATACTTCTGATTCTTGGCATTGTCTGCGCTCGTATATCCATACTTTTCACGAATGATCTCCATGGAAAAATTATGGATATAAAAATCTTCCATGATGCTCCGGCAGGGCTCCCCCAACGCCTGCAGCGAATCTCCCATACGGTTAAGGCTCCGTTCCTTTTCCTCCGCATCATTCATTTCCGCTTCAATGCCTTCAAATGTTTCCGTTTCGGGAATTATGATGCTGAAGCGTTTCTTTTCGGCCAGGCGTTTCAACCACAACCTTCTGCACACTGCGTACAGGTAGGTTTTGATTTTACATGTCAGCACAAATTGCGGCTGCTGTGCCCGCTCATAAAAAGCAATCACGGCCTCCTGATAAACATCTTTTGCCTCCTGCTCGGTGCCGCTGTTGGAACAAATCAGGTTTACCGCCATGGGATAGTGCGTTTTATACAGTTCACCCAAAGCAGCTTCGTTGCTTTTCCTGATCTCTGCGAGTATTAATTCGTCAAAATAATGCGCCACGTTGCTGCAAAGTCGGTTTGATACAAATTTCCCTTCAAGGTAACCCAACAAAAATATTCTTTTTACACGGGTGACCTTGCGGTGTTTTTTGTATCAAGGCAAATTTTAAACCTGAAACAATGAAAAAATCATTAAAAATTGCTCTTGGAGCCGGATTATGTACTGTTTTCGCGTTAACCCTCACATTCTGCGGTTCTAAGCCTGCAGAAAACCAGGCCGAAACTCAGGACGCTGCGACAGTTGAAGCTGACACAGCCCAAGTTGAAACCGACACCACTCAGGTGGCCGCTGACACAACAGCGCAATAAGCCAGAAGAGGCTGCTTTTTTCAGGCAGCCTCTTTCATTTTTCATCATATCTCAACCAAACGTTAAAGCCATGAAAATACGGATAGTATTGCTTTGCCT
>CAZIGG010000030.1:0-31535 GCA_964538575.1 uncultured Roseivirgaceae bacterium | reverse complement strand
CTTTTTCAAAACAGGCGGAAACCAGGAAGGAAAACCGCTATTGGTCGTATCGGTTTTACAAATCAAACTATAATCCCCAATTAAGATTGTCGGGGGTTTTTCCCACGTATACAAAAAGCAATACACAGACACCGGTGCCTGACGGATCCTACCGGTATAACCTTGTCGAAAATACAAACAACGATATTACACTGGGCCTTGTTCAGCCCTTACCGTTTTCAGGAGGAACGGTTTCAGTTAATACCGGGTTAAATTATAATAAAAACTACCTGGCCGATTCAACGGATATTGCTGAACAGTGGGGTGGAACAGTTGTGAACTTCAGGCTGACGCAACCGCTGTTCGGATTTAACCAGCTTAAGTGGGACAAGAGAACTGAACCGTTACGATTCGAAGAATCTAAAAGAAGCTATGTGGAAGAATTGGAGAGCATATCCAGGGAGGTGTCCACACGTTTTTTTAATGTGCTGGACGCACAGATCAATTTGCAGATTGCACTCTTCAACCTGGCGAACAACGATACGATCTCCAAAATTGAAAACGGCCGGTATAATATCGGCACAACTACAAAGGATAAGTTTCTGGAAGCAGAATTGCAGTTACTGCGTTCACGTCAGGATGTAACGCAGGCAAAAATTAACAGCCAGATTGCCATACTCGACTTAAAAAGTTATCTGGGTATACGGGAGAGTGATGCTTTTGAGTTATTGCTGCCCGAAAATCTTCCGGCTCTTGCGCTGTCGGTTGAGCAGGCATTGCAATATGCTAAAGAGAACCGCGCTGATTATATAGCTTTTGAAAGGCGAAAATTTGAAGCCGATCGGGAGGTAGCGGAGGCACGGGGCGAGCGCTTTCGCGGAACGAACGTAACGGCTGCATTTGGATTAAACAACAATGGGTTTGTTATTAATGACATCTATCAGGATCCTCAGCCGCAACAAACATTCGCACTTACGCTTGATATGCCGGTGGTTGACTGGGGAAGAAATAAAGCCCGTGTAAGAACGGCTATGGCGAATAAAAAATTGAATGATTACATCATTGCCCAGGATGAAGTGAACTTTGAACAGCAGATCATCACCCAGGTAAGCCAGTTTGAAGTGTTGCTTAGCCAGATTGAGATTACAAAGAAATCGGATGAAATTGCGCAGGAACGTTACATGGTTTCGCAAAACCGGTACCTGGTGGGGAAAATTGATGTAACGGATCTCAACATTGCGCTTACGCAAAAAGATACCGCAAAAAGAAGTTATATAAACGCCCTGCGGGCTTTTTGGATTGCTTATTATGATCTAAGGAGGCTCACGCTTTATGACTTCGCCAATGGCAGGCTGTTATACAATCCGGATTTAAAATAAGGCTTACCGAATACGCTTGCGTTCGCGAACATGAAGAGCTTTATAATAAATAATCGGGAATACTAATAGCGTAAAGATTGTTGCCGTAACTAATCCGCCAATAATTACTATGGCGAGCGGCTTCTGGCTTTCAGAACCAATGCCTGTACTTAATGCCGCAGGTAAAAGTCCGATAGCTGCCATCAGGGCAGTCATTACTACCGGGCGGGTTCTGATTCTCACGGCAGTGATAATAGCATCAGTCAGGCTCATGGAATTTTTTGCCTGCTTGTGAAACTCGGAAATTAAAATCACGCCATTCTGTACGCAAATTCCGAACAGCGCAATGAATCCAACTCCGGCTGAGATGCCAAAGTTAATGCCCGTGAGGTGCAAGGCTATGATGCCACCGATCAACGCGAACGGAACGTTAATGAGCACGTACCCCGCGTCTTTTGCATTTCCGAACATCACAAATAACAGGATGAAGATCAGCGTTAAGCTGATGGGAACAACCTGGCTCAAGGTATGTGTGGCACGAACCTGATTTTCGAACTCTCCCGTCCAACTCATGGTGTATCCTTGCGGGAGCTTTACGTTATCGATTACTTTTTTCTGTGCTTCGGCAATGGTGCTTCCCAGGTCACGTTCACGAACCGAGAATTTAATCCCGATAAAGCGTTTTGTGTTATCGCGGTAAATAAAGGCCGGGCCGGTTACTTCTTTAATGTGCGCAATTTCCTTTAACGGGATTTTTTCGTCTTTGATGTTGGGGATCATCAGCATCATAATTCCATCTTCGTTGCTGCGGTATTCTTTCTCATACCGGATGCGAATGTCGAACTTGCGCTCGCCTTCATACTTCACCGTAGCGGTTTTTCCGCCAATGGCCATTTCGATCACGGCCAATGCATCTGCCTTGGTTACGCCATACATGGCCATGCGCTCTTCATCGAGAATAATGCTCATTTCGGGCTGGCCGATGTTTCTTAAAATGCCTGCATCTTTTATACCGGGCACGTCTTTGATCTGCTCCAATACAAGGTTTGCGTATTCATCGAGCTGATTCAGGTCGTCTCCGTAAATTTTTACCGCGTTAGAGGCGTTCATCCCGGCAACGGCCTCCGCCACGTTGTCAATAATGGGTTGTGAGTAGTTGTAATTAATGCCCTGGTAGTTTTTAAGTTTTTTATCCATTTCTTCCACCAGTTCATCCATGGATATTTTCCTGTCCCATTGTTCTTTGGGCTTCAGGTTCACCTGCATTTGAACGTAGTAGAAGCCACTGGGGTCCGTTCCGTCATTGCTTCGCCCGGTTTGTGAGAGTACCCCGTTCACTTCCGGAAAATCCATCAGGTCGTTCCTGAGCACGCTCACCATCTCAACGGTTTTGTTTAACGAGGTACTCATCGGCAGCTTGGCCTCAACCCACAATGCACCTTCATTCAGTTGCGGTAAGAATTCAGAACCCAGCCAGCGGGTGGAGAATAGTGTAACAACAAAAATTACAACTGATGCTGCAAGGGTTATTGTTTTCCGGCTGAACGTCCAGTGGAAACCGCGTTCTACCGTGCGGTTAACGAAGCTGATGAAGAAGTTGTGTTTCTCTCTTACATTCTTTCGCAGCAGGATGGAGCTTAGTACGGGCACCAGGGTGAGCGTAAAAATCAACGCGCCTAACAAGGCAAAGCCAAGCGTGAAGGCTAGCGGGGAGAACATTTTCCCCTCCACTTTCTGAAAGGCAAAAATGGGAAGCAAGGCTGAGATGATAATAAGTTTCGAAAAGAAAATGGCTTTACCCATTTCCGATCCGGTTTGCTTGATCAGCCCCAGCTTGGATATTTTGTTGAATTTTTCCATGCCGCGCTTGCGGGCTTCGTGATCAAGCGCCACAAATAATCCTTCCACCATTACCACGGCACCGTCAATAATGATCCCGAAATCCACCGCGCCCAACGATAATAAATTAGCGCTCATGCCTTTAAGCTTCAGGCAGAGAAATGCGAATAGGAGCGAGAGCGGAATAATTACCGCAACAATAACGGTGGTGCGCCAGTCGGCCATGAAAATAAGCACGATCACGGTAACGAGGATCATACCCTCCAGCAGATTGTGGGTTACGGTTTTGGTGCAGTATGCCATCAGGTTATCGCGGTCGTAAAACGTGACCATTTTTACATCTTTCGGCAGGATGGTGGTGTTCAGTTCTTCGATTTTTGCTTTTACCCGCGCCAGCACCTCGCTTGGGTTTTCGTTCTTGCGCATCACCACAATGCCTTCTACCACGTCATCGTTGTTGTTCAGTCCCACCTGGCCAACACGGGGCAGGCTGCTTTCCTGTACGGTAGCCACACGTTTAACAAGCAACGGGTTATCGTTATAAATATCCACGATGGTGTTTTCGATTTCTTCTATCGTGCTTAATAAGCCGATACCGCGAACCACGTAGGCTTGTCCGTTCTTTTCAATCACATCACCACCCACGTTCAGGTTTGATTTGGCAATGGCTTCGTAAAGCTCAAGCGGGGTAAGGTTATACTTTTGAAGCTGAACCGGGTTAATGCTGATCTCGTATGTTTTTTCCTGGCCGCCAAAGGCAACCACATCGGCAACACCGGGCACGGCACGCAGTTGCCGGTCGATCGTCCAGTTTTGAATGGTCAGCAGATCCCGCGAATCGCGCATGTTACTTTCTAATGTATAGCGGAAAATTTCACCGGTTGGCCCGTAGGGCGGCTGTACTTCCGGTTCTACTTCATCGGGAAGCTGCACATTGCGCAACTGGTTGTTTACCTGCTGCCGGGCAAAGAAATCTTCTACATCGTCTTCAAAAATAACTTTGATCACCGACAGCCCGAACATGGTAATGCTGCGCACGTTGGTTTTGCGCTGCACGCTGTTCATGGCAATTTCAATGGGTGTGGTTACGAAACGTTCTACTTCTTCCGCACTGCGCCCGTTCCATTCGGTAACAATTATAATCTGCGTGTTGGTTACGTCCGGAAAAGCTTCAATGGGGATTTTTATATAGCTGAGAATGCCGCCAATGACCAACAGCCCCACCCAAAAGAAGGTGAAGAATTTATTTTTAAGCGAAAACGAAATGATGTTTTTGATGAACTTCCCCATGCTTCTTAATCGTTTAGCGCATCGTAAACAAACAGCCCGTTTTTAGAAATCACTTTTTCACCTTGCTGCAACCCGCTGCTGATGTAGCTTGTGCCGTTGATCTGCCGGTGCACCTCCACGCTGCGGGTTTCAATATCGTTCCGGCTTTTAAATACCATCACCCACCAGCGGCTTTTGTCGAAGATTACTGAAGATGATGGCACCGCGACCATTTTATCCACATCGTCAAACAGCACATTCACGGTGGCCATCATTTCAGGTTTTAACTGGAAGTTTTCATTCGGGATTTTCACCCGCACTTTCATGGCTTTCGTTTCCGGATCAATGGTGTTGAAAATCTTATCGATTTTGCCTTTGTAAACCTGATCGGGGAAACCGAGCGTACGCACTTCGGCATCATAGCCTAGTTTGATTTTTGAAACATCGCTTTCGCTTACGTTAGCCAGCGCCCACACTTCGTTGATTTGCGAAATGGAAAACAACGGATCGGATATGTCCACCCTCAGTTGTTCGTTGGGATAAATATTTTTTGCCAGGATAAATCCGCTGATGGGCGCGGTAATGGTGTACAGAATGCCATCGTTTAACTTGTAGATGGCGTAGATCTCGTTAATGCGCGCAAGCTCGGCCTTCGCTTTGATGAGTTGCTTTTCGGCAGCGAGTACATCCTTTTCGGAATTCAGTTTCCCTTCAAACAGGTCTTTCGTTACCTGAAGGTTTTTTTCCGCCAGGGCCACATCGCTTTGCGCATCAAGTTTTTGGCGTTGAAATTCAGCCACCTCCCTGCTCCTGATGGTGGCCAGCCGTTGTCCTTGCTTAACATAATCGCCCAACTCGGCATCAATGGTAATTACATTTCCGCTCATCACCGAGTACACCTGTGCGGCTTTATTATTATCAACGGTTATTTTGCCAAACAGCCGGATGTTGTTTTTTACCGTTTCCAGGCTTGCCGGGTAAAATTCGCAGCGCGCCAGCATGGTATCGCTTAAGCTGAAAATTTCGGTTACGGTTTCAGGTTTTTTTCCCTGACAAGCGGCCAGCACGCAAAGCATGCCCACGATGAAGGGTAATAAGAATGAATGCTTCATAATCAGAATAAATCTTTACCGATGGTGAGGTTAAGTTGTTCGGCCGATACCGCGAGCTGTATTTTGATCCGTGCGATTTCTGCCAGTGAGTTATTGTACGATTCAAAGAAGTCCACAAACTCAAGTACGCTTACGTTGTTCTTAAGAAAATTAGTGCTCATGCCGTGCAGGGTTTCCTCGAAATCGATGTTGTAGAGTTCCTTTGCCTTGGTGTATTCGCCCACCGTGTGGTTGTATAAAGCGAATTGATTCTGGATGGTTACCCGGATTTCGTTTTTCAGGTTTTCTTTATCGTATCCGCGCTGCCTGATTTGAAACTGCGCGGTTTTGATGTTGCCCCGGTTGCGGTTCCACAACGGGAGCGGAACAGCCACCCCGGCATTCACCTGGTTTATAAATGCCCCGCTGCGCTGATCGTAATTCGCAAAAACATTCATATCGGGTACGGCCAGACTTTTCTGAAGCTTGTAGTATTGTTCGGCTGCGGCTGTGTTTTGTGTGGCGATCAGGTAATCGGCACGGTTATCCAGCGCTGTGGATTGAAGTTCTTCTGTTGTAAAGGTTTTAATGATCGATTCAAGTTCTTCATCGGTAATCACCGGAACAATCATGTTGCTGGTGCTCAGGATGGTTTGAACCTTGGCCAGTTCATCGAGGTAATATTTTAACAGTTCACCCCGGTCGTTGTTCAGGTTCAGGTAAACACCTTTGAGCCTGACAAAATCTTTCAGCGGGATATTGCCTTTATCAACCTGGACCTTGTATGTGTTTAACATGCCGTCCAGCAAGGCTAACTGGGCATTGTATTTTTTGATGAGAAACGACTGCTGTGTAAGCGCGTACAAACTGCTGTGGAGTTCATACTTGAGTTGCCGCACCAAATCCTGAAGCTCAAGTGAAGCAATGGCTGCATTGGTTTTCGCGAGCTCTATTTCTGCTTTTCGTTTTCCGCCCAACAGGATAAGCTGCTCGATCTGAAAATATTTCTGTCCGCTTGGGCCGGTATGAAAATACTTATCGTTTTCCGGATCGTACACATTAATGTCGGCTGTAAAAATCGGGTTTGGATAAATTTTCGCCTGGATGATCTGGGCCTCCTGTGCTTTCACGCCCATGGAAGCGGCCAGCAGCGAATAATTATTTTTCAGGAATATACTGTCGGCCTGCCGGAGTGTGATGTGTAACGTATCGCCCGAAGCGAACGACAGCCCGGGCAACAGCAGAACCGAAAGCAGAAAAGGGAAACACGGTTTCATTCTTTGCGCTTTTTTGGATCGCGAGGCGCAAAGGTGCCCGTAGCCGCCTTAAAAAAACCTTAAGGCCGATAAAGATTAGCTTAAAGGAAGTGTGATGGTGAAAATATTCGTAACCGCACCGGAGGTGTGGTACTCGACAGCGCCTTTATGAAGCTGGATGATTTTGCTGATCAGCACCAGGCCAAGTCCAAACCCGCGTTTGCCCCGGCTGTTTTCGCCCCGGAAGAAATGCTGAAACATAAAGGGGCGTTCCTGCTCGTGAATGGGTTCGCCTTCATTTTTGATGATGATGGTTACCTGAAACACATTGGCCTCCAGTTCAATACCGGCCTGGGTGCCTGAGCTGTACTGGATGGCGTTTAATAACAGGTTGGAAAACACTACGTTCAGCAAACGCCTGTTACCGCTAAGGGTCAGGTGCGTTTCGCTTTCAATTTTGTCGGACAGGCTTACGCTAAAGCTGAACGTTGGATGAAGCGATTTCAATTTCTCGATGTTGTCGAACAGCAGGTCGTCAATCCGGACTTGTTCGGTGTTAATTTTTAATCCCGATTCCGCCTTGGCGATTTCAAGGAGTGCATTAATAATATCGGCCAGGTTTTTTGTGTCTGCTTTCTGGTGCTGTAAAAAGTATTTTATTTTTTCGGGGTTATCTTCAGCCTCGATTTTCTCGAAGTTCGACACCAGCACGGCTATGGGTGTTTTTAATTCGTGTGAAATGTGGTGTACCGCATGTTTTTGAAACGAAAATGATTCGTTAAGCCGGTTCATCAGCTCATTGAATTTTGTAGCAAGCAGGTATATTTCATCTTTTGTATCCGGGATGTCGATATTCTGCATGCCCGAGTCGAACTCCAGCATTTCAATTTGCATGGCCATGGTTTTAATGGGCCCGGAAATCTGTTTGGATATATAAAATGTTACGGCCAGCACGGTTATGGCCAGCGCAATAAAGCTAAGCAGTAGGACATATTTCAGGTAATCGAGTTTGGCGTATCCAAACGCATCGTAAGCCATGCTGATTCCGTAGAAATCGTTGTCCTGAAAATTCAGATACACGGCAACAACATCGTAATCCCCGTTTTTGGTTTCGATCCAGTTGTTTTCACGATTCAAGTCTTTCAAAAGACTTTCGGCAAATGTGATTTTCAGGTCATCAATGCTGGAATAAATGAGTTTTTTGTCTTTATCAAACAGCAGGATCTTCTCTTCAAAAGCCTCATTTAAGGTAACCCGGTCAAGCGCGTGTAAAATAGTGTTATTCAACACCTGAACTTCTTCCAGGAAGTTAAGGGTAGAAGTCATTTTGTCCTTCAGGCGCTGCTGAAATTCTTCTTCGCGGTATTCGGCAAAAGACGTATAAATAATAATGAACGAAGCTGCAAGCAGTACAGTGGTTACCGAAGAAAACGAAAGCAATATCTTTTTCCGGATGTTCATTTCTAACGATCGAGATAATAGCCATAACCAACTTTTGTTTTAATAAGCTGCTTATCGAAAGGTTTATCTACCTTGTTTCGTAAAAAGTTAATAAAAACCTCAATGTTGTTTGTGTTAATGTCAAGTGTGCTGCCCCAGATTTCCTTAACCAGCTCTTTTTTAGATACTACTTCGCCCTTTGCCAAAGTCATGGTAAGCAAAATCTGGTACTCACGGGGCGTGAGCTTCAATTCAATATTATTGCGGTGAACAATTTTTGATTTTTGATGGATCACCATGTCGTGCCAGGTAATGACGTCTGAGCTCTGTATGTGTTGCGTGTTTCTTTTGATAAGCGCCTGGATGCGCAGCAGTAATTCTTTTTGAAAGAAAGGCTTGGTGAGGTAGTCGTCCGCTCCGCTGTCGTAGCCCTGAACTTTATCTTCTATTTCGTCAAACGCGGTTAGAAAAAGCACCGGTGTGGAGGTATTGTATGTACGGAAAGTTTTGCAGAGTTCGAACCCGTTTTTATTGGGAAGATTGGCATCCAGCACAATGCAAGCGTAGCTGTTTTTCTTTAAAAGCTTTTCGGCAATAAATCCATCATAGGCCTGTTCGACAATAAAGTTCTCGGCCGTAAGCAATTCGCGGATGTTCTGATTAAGAATTGTATCGTCCTCTACAACAAGAATGGTCATGGTACACGGATGTGAGGCCCAAAATTGGCTAAACCACCGGTGAATTAAAAATTGGTATTAAAGGCCCTTCGCAGCTTCCCGCAAGCCATCAATCAACATTTCAGGTTCGTAAGCTGAAGGCCTGTCTGGCGGCAGACAGGTTTGCGGCATTATCACCACAGGTTATACTGCGCTATCCTTTCTATGAATTTGAGATCGTTTTTTTAATGCCGTTTACACTTACTTTGGAAAAAGCGCAAAAAATACTCCCTAAAAATTGCCCTTTTCTATGTAAAGCCAATTACAGCACTCACTGATAAATGAAAAATATACGTAATTGCATATATTGAGGTGGTGGCAGTAATTGGGCTGGCTCGTGGACAGTGACGTATAAGCCGACATTGGCTGCTCTTCCGAGATACTTCGAAAAAGAGTTGAATTTTTAACCACTATAAATTTCTAATCATGAAAACGAAAATCTTAGTCATAACCGTTTGGATTTTCTCCTTCTCAATCGCCAGCAGTCAAACAATAAGAATAAATGAACTTGACTCATATGCGCAGAAATTGATGATTGACTTCAATTTACCAGGGATTGCTGTCGGAATTATACGTAATGACTCAATCCTGTTTTCAAAAGGTTATGGAGTTAAGGAAATTCATAAAGATTTACCTGTAAATACTAACACAACGTTTGGTATCGGTTCAATATCAAAGTCTTTTACAGCTTTAACATTAGGAATCTTAGTAAGTCAGGGGAAAATAAATTGGGACGACCGTGTTATCGACTACCTGCCTTACTTTCAACTCTACTCTCCTTTTGTAACCGATAATTTTACTATCAGAGATTTACTTACCCATAGAAGTGGACTCAATTGGACAAGCGGAGGAGCACTTTGGTATCATTCTGATTTAAGTCGAACAGATATGATTAAAGGATTAAAATATTTAAAACCTGTTACTGGATACAGAGATAAACCGGCCTATCAAAACGTAATGTATGTGGTTGCTGGAGAAATTGTAAAAGAAGTAAGTGGAATGACATGGGATGAATTCCTGAAGACAAATGTTTTCAATAAAATAAAAATGACGAACAGTACTTCAATCTCAAATGAACGAGAAGCAAATCCAAACTTGGCTCGACCTCATGTTTGGAATGACAACAATAAAAAAGTAGTTATCGAGCAAGAGAAAGGGGACAACTTAGCACCCGCTGGATTTATTTATTCATCCATCAATGATATGATGAATTATCTCCGCCTTTTACTCAATGACGGAATATTTGAGGGAGATACAATTGTTGCAAAAAATGTTATTGATGAAATCTTTAAGCCTCAAATAATATTTCCAGTAATTCCACCACCCATTCATAACGAATTTTCCTCTTACGGTTTCGGTTGGTGGCTTACACCAAAAAATAACCATAAGATAATAGACCACAGTGGTGGAATTGACGGAATGACAGCAAACGTTGTTATGATTAAAGATTTAAACCTTGGAATAATTGTACTCACAAATACTGACGAACTTGCTCCTTTATTATTGACATGGAAATTATTGGAACAAGTGTTAAACGATAAATCTTTTGATTTGCATGAGTATTTTAAAAAATATAGAGACAACAATATTGCTCATAAAAGAGAAGACAAGGTGAAACTTGAAAAATCAAGAATCAATAAAACAAAACCATCATTAGAATTGCAATTATATGCAGGCGCTTATAATGACAAAATGTATGGAGACATTGTTGTGAACTTTAATGAAGGTAATCTAGAAATCAATTTTTCACACACTCCACTCTTTCGTGGAAAGTTAAAGCACTGGCATTATGATACATTTATGGTGGACTGGTTTGATGTTCGTGTGCCAGACGGCTTTCTGACTTTTAATTTTAACGCAAAAGGAGAAATTATTGGAATTACTCTTGAACAACAACGTTTATTAGATGTTGACTTTAGTGAACTAGAAATAAAGAAGAAAATAAATAGAGATTAAAAAAGCCCTACAACGTTATATAATTGGCTTCGTTGACCGGTGACAACAGACTGACAATAAATTAACGACCGAAATAATCCCCAACCTGCCCGGGCGGATTGAAATTGCCCTCAGCTTTCAACTGAAGTCCTTAAAAACTGCCTTTTCTATGTAAAGCCAATTACAGCACCCACTGCTAAATGAAAAATAAATGTAATTGCATATATTGAGGTGTTGTGCGCAAGGCGTCAAAAAATTACAGAGACAAAAGAAATATTCGAGACACACAAACAATTAAATTATGAGATTACTAATATCAATCGCACTTCTTTTATCGATTTCATTCAGTGTGAAAAGCCAAGACAAGTCAATTGACGAAAGAATTATTATTGAAGAAGTTTCAATTGATGAATCATACGGATTTAAACCAAAGACAAACATTAAAGTAGGGAGTGTAAGGAACGAATATGCTTTTATAGCACAATTGACAGGTCCAAATGGAGAAGAAATTATTGCCAATAGACTAGGAAGTGGTTGGGATGTTAAAAGCAAGAATTCTCCATATGGAAAAAAGGTTCCTTTGGACAAATGGGAAATCAAATATGAAGGATTAAAGGAACCAATAATCATTTACTTAAACGGATATGATTTTGAAAAGCCGAAATGTCCAGTGGGACTGAATTTTAAAAAACTATAAAAAACATAATTAAATAGTCACGACTAAAACGACATGAAAACTTTTATCCAAATATTCTTTTTGATGTACTCCATTGACTCATTGGCTCAACACGATTGGGACAGCAAAAACTGGGACAAGGAGAGTTTAGGATTTGGATGTTCGGTAGGCGGACAAATGACTAAGCCTGTTTTAAACATGACTGGATTCTTCATGGACAAACAGTTTGACAATATAAGACGACTTCTAAATTCTGATTTACCAGCAGAGCAGTTCTTGGCGACATTCACGTTAGAGAAATTGAGCACTAAGAAGGAACTAGAAATTACTGAGAGTGAACTAAAGAGAATTGAGGAGATTAAAAATTCAAATCAATTGGTTCCGTTTTGTTCGGGTTGTACACTTTGGATAGAGGTTCCGCTTAAAGACCTCTTTGAAAAGAAAACGAAGGATGTAGTTTATGCAGGTGCAGACAATTGGTTTGACACTTACTATCAGATCTATTATAAAAAGAGGAAAAATAAACAGAGTGACAATTGAGTGTCGGACGAGCCCCCACCTACCGCAAGTTTAGCGCAGCGTAACTTGTGGTGGCTATGCTGCAAGCTTTCAGCTTGCCATTTAATGTTCGCAGTCTTCGGACTGCCGTTTTAAACCAAGAGATTTAGAGGTTTAACCTCAGATACCGGTGTACGTGAAAGGAGTGATCGACTTTAACCGCGCCTTCACTGCATCGGAAACCTGGAGCGTATCGATAAACTCTTCAAAATCCTTTTTCGTAACCTTCTCGTTTTTACGGGTCAGAACTTTTAAAGCTTCATACGGATTCGGATAGTTTTCTTTCCGCAGCACGGTTTGAATTGCTTCGGCCACCACGGCCCAGTTGTCTTCGAGGTCTTTGTTAATCGCGGCTTTGTTCAGTTCTAATTTGCCTATTCCTTTTTCAAGCGACTTCAGGGCAAGAAAAGTATGGGCTAACGGAATACCGATATTTCGTAACACGGTTGAGTCTGTAAGATCGCGCTGCAGGCGCGATATGGGAAGCTTGGCTGATAAATGTTCAAAGATCGCATTGGCAAAACCCAGGTTGCCTTCGGCATTTTCAAAATCAATCGGGTTCACTTTGTGCGGCATGGCGGACGAACCCACTTCCCCGGCTTTTATTTTTTGCTTAAAGTAGCTCATGGAAACGTATTGCCAAACGTCACGACTGAAATCGATTAAAATCGTATTGATTCGCTTGAGTGAATCAAAGATTGCAGCAAGATTGTCGTAATGCTCAATTTGGGTTGTCGGATGGCTCCTGGATAATCCCAGATTTTTTTGAACGAAATCATCTCCAAACTTTTTCCAGCTTACCTCAGGATACGCAATGTGGTGTGCGTTAAAGTTCCCGGTAGCTCCGCCAAATTTTGCAGAATGCGGAATGGCTTTTAATAATTCAAGCTGTTTGCTGATCCGTTCTGCGAAAACATGTATCTCTTTTCCGAGCCGGGTAGGCGATGCCGGCTGGCCGTGTGTACGCGCAAGCATCGCTACGTCTTTCCATTGATCCGTTAAACTGTTAAGCAGTGTAACCAGCTTTTGAATGGCAGGAAGCAATTCGGTATCCATAAACTCTTTCAGCGAAAGCGGAATGGCCGTGTTGTTTATATCCTGCGAGGTTAACCCGAAATGAATGAACTCTTTGTGATCCGCCAGTCCGAGCGCATCAAATTTATTTTTCAGAAAGTATTCAACCGCTTTAACATCGTGGTTGGTTGTTTTTTCAATTTCTTTAACCGCCAGGGCATCGGCTTCCGTAAAATTCTCATAAAGCTTGCGAAGCTTGCTGTCATGCTTGCCCGATACGCTCTTCAGTTCCGGCAGCGTTGCGGCTAACGCGATAAAGTATTCAATTTCTACCCGCACGCGGTAGCGGATAAGGCCGAACTCGGAGAAGTAAGGCGCAAGGGTTTGGGTAGTTGAAAAATACCGGCCATCGACAGGGGCAATGGCGTTGAGCGTGTTTAGCTGCACGGGAAGATTATTAAGCTGTAAAAATAGTAAAAAACACTACTTTTGCGACCAATCGAAAACCTGTTTCGGTAAAATACTGTTATAGAACCAATAGCGCACATACAATGGCATTCGGACTTTTTAAGAAAAAAGAAAATACACCTTCAGAAACGGAAAAAACTGAGCCCCGCGGACCACATTATTACGACCTGACGGTTAAGAATATTGTTCACGAAACAAAGGATGCCATAACGATTGTGTTTGAGCAGCCCGCAGCAAAACTGAATTATAAATCGGGGCAGTTTTTAACGCTGATTATTCCGGTTCAGGGTAAGGATGTGCGCAGGGCGTATTCGTTGTGTTCATCTCCGTTTACGGATGGAGACCTGGCGGTTACTGTAAAGCGGGTTGATAAGGGCCTGATGTCGAACTGGCTTCCGGACAATTTAAAACCCGGAAGCAAAATAAAGGTGATGGAACCGATGGGCCAGTTCACCACCGAGTTTAGTCCCGAAAACAAGCGTCACCTGATCATGTTTGCGGGCGGCTCGGGAATCACCCCGATGATGTCGATCATTAAAAGCACCTTAACACAAGAGCCCGACAGCATCTGCTCGCTCATTTATTGCAACCGCGATATCGACAGCATCATCTTCAAGGAAGCGTTTGACAAACTTCAAACAACGTATGAAGGAAGACTGCACGTAATTCACGTGCTGGACAATGCACCGATGAACTGGCAGGGTTATTCAGGCTTGCTGAATCACGACATGCTGAAAAAATTGTTTGAGCGGATTCCTGACTGGGGCATTGAGAAAACAACCTACCTCATGTGCGGCCCGGAAGGGATGATGAAAAATGTGGATACGTTGTTAGAGCATCATCAAATCGCGAAAGAAAAAATCTTCAAGGAAAGCTTTGTACAGGGCATCATTGACAAGAAAGAAAGTCCGGCAGAAACCCCGTCATCAAGCGATGAACTAAAAACCCGTGAAGTAACGATCCGGTACGATGGCCAGGAATACAAAATCAAGGTTGATCCGAAAAGCACCATTCTTGAAACCGCGCTTGATCAGGGCATTGATCTTCCGTACAGTTGCCAGAGCGGTTTGTGTACGGCCTGTCGCGGTAAGGCACTGTCAGGCAAAGTTAAGCTTGATGAAGAAGAAGGCTTGTCACAATCCGAACGCAGGGAAGGCTATGTGCTTACGTGTGTTGGTCATCCCCTTACGGATGATGTGGTGATCGAGATCGGTTAGTCCAGCCAGTTAAATTTCTTTAACACTTCTAAAACCTTTTCGCGCTTGGGTTCCTGCTCAACCGGAATGTTGCACAGCATGACGTAGATAATTCCTTTCGAGGGAATGGTTACATAGTCACAATAGAAACCACCTTGCGTGCCGGTGTGGGAGATCATTTTCGACCCGTCTTCTGTTTCACCGATAAACCAGCTATAACCAATAAAAGGCTTCTCTATACCAGTCCAGTTCGGATACTCAGTAATGGTTCGCGAACGCTCAATCATTTCTTTCGTAAGAAATGCAGTGCGCTGAATTGCCTTCTCATATTGAATAAGTTCTTCCGCTGAGCTCCAAACTCCACCATTGCCGGCTGCAGGAAATGTTGGTTCTTCGCCATAATCTTTTTCATGAAATATTGAAGGGTCTTTATCTCTTATGTAACCATGAGCTACGCCAGAATCAGGAAATGAACCATCTGTGATAACGCTGGCCTTCATTCCGGCCGGATCAAAGATTCTTTCCTTAACAACTTCCTGCCATTTACGACCCGTAACTTTTTCGATAATCAATGCAAGTCCGTTAAAGGCAGGATTTGAATACTCATATTGGCTGCCTGGGTGGAATAATAAAGAATCATTTAATTTAATTGGCGCGAAATTCTCTTCATCCTTCGCTGTAAGTAGAAAAATACTGTCTAATGATTCCCTTCGATTATCAGGTAGACCTGAAGTATGGGTAAGTAAATGATGAATCTTTACTTTTTTTGCTAATTCAGGATTTTTAAAATCCGGGAAGTATTTATAAATACTATCATTAAGTGAAAGTTTGCCCTCCAACGCAAGACTTAAGATCGTATTGGAGACAAAGGTCTTAGAAATTGAACCGAGATTAAATAATGTTTTGGTAGTTATTTTTGTATAAGGATCAGCAAATCCGTATCCTTTTGAGAATACTATAGAATCATTTTTTGTAATTATTATCGCTCCGCCTGGTTCCGGATCAACTCTAGTAATAAACTGAGTTGTAAATATTTTATCAATATCATTTTGAAAGCTCTCCTCTTTTTTACAGGAAAAGGCAACTATAACGAGTAGCAATAAATAAATCTTTTTCATTCAGGCGTGGAGATGTTATGCTTTTGATTGGTGGATATATTTTCTACCGTCCAGTTGATTCTTTTTTCAAAAGCGTGTTTGCGCACCGGGCAATCCTGCTTACTGCAAATTCTGCACTGAAATTCGAGGCACCCATCGGAATGAACAAAAAGCTCAAGCGATTCCCCGAATTCTTTGCGGACCAGCGCGGCTAACTCGTCAATCTCTGCATGGGCTTCATTTACATTGAAATACCAGGGAACGGTCAGGTGAGCATCAAGATGCAGCGTGCTTCCGTATTTAATGATGCGCAGGTTGTGCATGTCCACCCGGTTTTCCCTGCGGTTATCGTTCAGTAATTTCACCATCTTTTTTAAGAGTGTATGATCCGACTCATCCATAATCCCGGCAACCGAGCTGCGTACAATTTTATAACCCGTGTACAGAATCATAAAGCTGAAAAGGATCGCCACCGCGCTGTCGAGCCACTGAATGTTGGTGAAATAAATCAGCGCCAGCCCGACAAGAATACCTGCGGTTGAGTAGGTATCAGAAAGCAAATGCTTACCGCTGGCCACCAGCGCAAGGGAATTATTTTTTGTTCCGGTTCGTACGCAGATTTTTCCGGCAATAAAATTAAGGGCCGCAGTAACAGCAATTAACAAAATACCGGTATCCAGCTTGCTTAGCTGACCGGGATGGAGAAGATGTGTAACGGCCGTGTAGAGGATCAGCAGTCCTGCGAGTAAGATCATCGTTCCTTCAACCGCAGCGGAAACAAATTCAATTTTGCCATGCCCGTACGGATGATCTTCATCCCGGGGCTTGGCTGAAAGATAAAGGCTGTACAGTCCAAAGAAACCCGCGACAACATTTACAATACCTTCCAGCGCATCGGTAAGGATGGCAACCGAGTTTGTAAGGAAATAAGCAATAAGTTTAGTAATGAGCAGCGTAACAGATAAAACTGCTACCCATGTTTGTATCCGTATATTTTGTTGAGAGGCTTCCACTTATGCCAGCTTCTTTTTCTTCTGTGCCAATTTGATTAACGCGGGAATGGCAATGACTACCCAAACTATATTCAGGAATGTATTCGCATAGGTTTCATAGAAAATAGTATAACCGATCAGGCAAATTCCGCTGAAAAGGTTAAGCAGCAGAAATGTGTAGGAGTCGGATTTTATTTTTTGATAACTGTTTAACCCGTACGCGATCACAAGACCCAATGAACCTGTCCAGCCAATAATGTCAAAAAAAAGTTTAGGATCACTCATGCTATTTGCGAAGCGTTACTTTGAGGACGTAGGAATCCGCTGTAAGAAAAAGTGTTTTTTCATCGGATGAAAGCGCGCAGTTCGAAACCGGGAAATCGGTGAACTTAATTTTCCCCAACACCTTACCATCGGTATTGAATATCCAAACTCCACCGGGGCCGGTTGCAAAAATATTGTTGTTGCTGTCAACCTTTAAGCCGTCCGGTAAACCTTTTTCTGTTTTTGCATTTTCGGTTGCATCGTAAAATACCCGGGCATTTGTTACAGAATCCGTTTCTGAGAGATCAAACGCATACCACGTTGCTTTACCCGAATCGGAGTTGGCAACGATAAGCGTCTTTTTGTTTTTTAAGAAAGCCAATCCATTGGGTCTGGTTAACGAATCGACTATAACTTTTACATCGCCTTCTGCCGGAGCAACGTAAACTCCCTGGAAAGGAATTTCTTTTTCAGGATCGTCCATTTGTCCGGCTAATCCGTACGGAGGATCGGTGAAGTAAAAATTGTCGTTATAAAACACTGCATCATTCGGACTGCTGAACCGTTTACCGTTGAATTTATCGGCTATGGTTGTAAAATCGGCCATCGGCTTATCCACTGAACTGTTCATCATCGCGAGCCTGCGGTCGCCACACTGACAAAGAATTAAATTCTCCTCGTCATCGAGTATTAAGCCGTTAGAGCCGGGTTCGGGACTGTTGGTTGTTGTACCGGTAAAGCCCGATGGAGTTAAATAAACCTGGGCGCCATCTTTCTCTGTCCATTTATAGATTATGTTTTTGGGCACATCCGAAAACAACAGCATATTTTGTGACCCGACCCATACCGGGCCTTCGCTCCATTCATATCCTTCTGCAATAATGCCGATGGATGCATCGGCTGAGACGATAGTATCGAATGCCGGGTCAATGCGTTCAAAAGTTCCGATGGATTTTTCTTCGGGCTTACTGCAGGCCGTGAGGCATGTAAGTAAAATAAATAAATGATTAAGCTTCATAACAAGGATTGATTGGTAGGTTAAAGATAACAGTTCAGGCGAGTAATTTCTGGTATACCCGGTACCGCTTTCGGACAGCTCCGCCAAGCTTTTCGCATTCAGCCCGCATCACTGAATTGTTTTCGAGAATAAGATGGCTGTCCATGAGGGTCATTCCGCGTTTGTTGGCGGAATCAATCAGTGATTTTCCCATCAGCACATTAATTCCCTTTCCGCGGTATTGTGGTTTGACTGCGCCCAAAAGAAGATTTAATTGTTTTGTTTTTCGCATCGACCGGAGAATATGAATAAAACCAAATGGAAATAACCGTCCTTTTGCTTTTTGAATGCCTGCGCTCATATCCGGCATGGAAACAACAAACGCAATAAGCTCGTTCGAGGTATTGACAACAACCTTTACCAATTCAGGTTCAAGCACCGGAAGATACTGGCCAGCAAATTTTTTCATTTCTTCTTCCGTCATCGGCACAAAGCCGAACAACGGTGCGTAGGTTTCATTCACCAACCGAAACACGGGAATGATATACGGCTTCAATTGCCGTTTGCTGGTAAATTCCAGCAGCCTGAGATTCTTATTCGTCCGGATGCGATCAAAAACTTTTTGATAGACCGGTGAAAGCTTTTCGGGAACGGGCATTTGGTAGGTTACACAATCCAATTCTTTCGTATAGCCTTCATGTTCAACAAGCTTTTGCAAATACACGGGATTGGCAGGGGTTGCAATTACCGGACGCAATTCCAGACCTTCAATTTGTAAGCCTTGCGGATCTTTGTCTGAAAAACCATACGGCCCAATAAGCTTGGTCATCCCTTTCTCTTTGCTCCACTGCTCAATGCTTTCCATCAAAGTGTGCACAACTGCCTGATCATTTATGCAATCCAGCGCAAAGAAACGCGCAGTCTTTTCGTTATGTTCTTCGTTGTATTTGTGATTGATGATCCCCATGATGCGCCCTGCGGGTTTATTGCCCTTATAGGCAAGTACCCTGATCACATCCGAATACAGCAGCGCCTTGTTTTGTTTCGGATCGTGAAAGCTCCATTCATCCGCATACATGGGCGGAACCCAGCGCGAGTTACCCTTGTAAATTTTTTCGGGAAGAAAGATGAATTCTTTTAATAATGACTTTGAATCAACAAGTGTTAATGTCACGTTCATGTGCGGTGAATGCTGCTGTAAATTCTGATATTTTCATCAGGTTTAATAGTGAGCGGCTATTCTCTTTGCAAAGATTTATTAGTAAATAGCCGCATCAAAACCACACCACATGAAAATCAGGATATTCTTTATTGTATGGATCGCTGCTTCGCTTACAGCCGCAGCGCAAACAGGGAAACTGTATACTCCGCTGGAGTTTCAAAAAGCCTATAAAAACGGAACCCGAAAACCCGATGGCAGCGTATCCGCTGCATACTGGCAAAATAAATCAGACTATAAATTAAAAGCCAAGGTCGACCCCGTAACCAAAAAGCTTGAAGGTGAAGGCGTAATCACGTATTACAACAACAGTCCTGATTCACTTACGCAGATTGTATTTCATTCATATCCGGATTATTACAAGGAGGGCTCCAAACGGGCAGGCTTTTTTGCCGGTGACAACTATATTAAAAATGAAGGTATGGTAATAACCAAGCTTTCCTTGGACGGAGAGATTATCACCATGACTCCATCCCGCAGGGTTAATTACAATGGTTCAAATTATTCCATCCGGTTAGCGAAGAAGCTTCCTCCTAAATCTTCGATTAAAATTGAGGTGACCTGGAACTATACAATTCCGGGAGAAGGCTTTGAGCGCAGCGGTGCGATTGACAGCACCTCCATGTTTGTCGGGTACTGGTATCCGGAGATGTCAGTACTGGATGACATCTATGGCTGGGACCGTGTAGTGTATGATGCGGCAACGGAGTTTTATCACGATTATTCGAATTACGAAGTTGAAGTAACCGTTCCCGATAATTTTTTGGTTTGGGCTTCTGTAGCAGCCAGTAATCCAACCGAAGTATATTCAAAAGCAGTGCAGGAAAGGCTTGCGAAAGCAAAGAAAAGCAAGGAATCAGTTTCTATCTATTCAACCGCTGATTTTCACAAAGGAAAAGGGAAAACACTTACCTGGAAATACAAGGCCGATAACTTCCCCGATTTTGCTTTTGCATTAAGCGATCATTTTGTGTGGGATGCAGCCTCGTATAAAGATTCGTTTGGCGAGTACTTTATTCATACCGCTTACCCGGCCGAGCATAAGGAGTTTACTTCGGTATTAAGAACTATTTCAAAATCGCTTGAAGTATTCCATACGAAGTTCCCGGTTCAGGCTTTTCCATTTAAGAACTTTACAATCTTTAATGGCCTTGAAGGCGGTGGCATGGAGTTTCCGGGTATGGCTAATGATGAAGGCATTACAGGTGAACTCATGTCGCAGTGGATGGGAAAGAAGGTGGATGATTTTGAAGCTAACCTTAGTCTTTCGCTTCATGAGATGTGTCACATGTACTTTCCGTTTATGATGGGAATCAACGAAAAGAAATATGCCTGGATGGATGAGGGCATGGCCAGCTTCAGCGAATATTTTTTGTCGGAAGATAATGACAGCCCGTACGAATTCGATTCACCCGGTCTCGGATCATTAAGTTTAGCGCCTGTTATGGTTCCAAGCCACCTGCTGGCCAACAGCGGTACAAACTCTTACACCATCGGATCCATGTCATACATTTCTCTGTATCAGTTATTAGGTAAAGACTTGTTTACCAAGTGCCTGGCCGTGTATATGAATGACTGGAAGCACAAGCACCCCACCCCGTATGATTTTATGAATACGTTTAACCGTGTGTCTGGCAAAGACCTGAACTGGTTCTGGAAGCAATGGTACTTCGATTGGGGTTATATGGACCTGGCGCTTACCGATTATTCAAATGGTACCGTTACCGTTGAAAATTTAGGCGGAAGACCGATGGCAGCCAATCTGATCATTACGTATTCAGATGACACAAAGGTTAGCGAAGCGCTCAATCCATCTGTCTGGAAGGATGGCACCGTTTACAAACACAAGACAGATTCAAAGCTTGAAGTTAAGAGCATCCGGTTAACCATTGAAGGAGGTGTGGACGCCATTGCTTCCAATAATAATTGGCCCGCGAAAAAATAATAATCATTATACAGCATCACTTGGAGAGACGCAATGCTGAGCAAAGTCGAAGCATTGCGTCTCTTTTTTTTGTTATTTTTTTGCGTCTCTTTTTTGAACCATTTACATCATTTTTTTAATACCACTTTCCGCAACGACAGAATGTGAAGCATATACGCCAGCGGAACCAAAAATGACGGCAACAGGCTTATCGGGAACTCCGTAACAATGGTATTGGCGGGTTCATTCATAAAATACCGGAACGGTGTCGGCATGGAGAGCACTGCAATAGCAACAATGTTAATGAGAAGCCCAAGTCCCATCATGTTCCATAAGACGATTGCGATTTTCGGAAATTTCTTTTTTGTGATCAGCCAGGCTGCTCCCATGGCGGTAACTCCGGTGATCACATCAAAATTCCGGCCCTCAAACGTCATTTGTACCGGGAGCAAGGCCGATGCAAACAGCGCCCACAGCAGAACCTCTGCATAAAAACGGAATACGTGTAATTTGATAATGTTTTCCTGCGGAATGTGAGGCAGTATTTCTTTTACAGTTTTAGAAAGCGTAAAAACCAGGATCGTGATCAACGGGATAATAACTACCGGGGCAGTATTAAACGGAAAAAGCTCAAAATTTCTGAAGACCCCGAAGCGCGACCAGGCGTAGATAAACACAAGCCAGCCGAAAAAAACGATCAGGAAATTCCGGCTGAATTTTTTCTGCTGTTCTGCGGATAACGAGGTTTTGGGCAAGGCTAACCTGAATTCGCGGTAAAGCATGTAATAAAAAATTACCGTTAAAAGAAAGAAACCGATCTGGGCTGCGGTCAGGTACATAAGATTATTGGTAAAAATCGTTTTACTTTGCCCGTCAAGTTATAAAATTCCTGTTGCATGAATCGTGTTGAAAAAATTGAACGTCCCACCCGTAAATTCCTTCCTGAAAATTTTACGGTAACCGACTGGCCGGGCCTGAAGCCGTATTTTGATAATCTGTTGTCACGGGAGTTGAATTCGGTAGCGGCTATGCGTAATTGGCTGCGCGATCGAAGCGAGCTTGAATCGATTATTTCGGAAGACATGGCCTGGCGGTACATCAACATGACCCGCTACACCGAAAACCAGGAGTACAACAAACGGTACGAAGATTTTGTAGTGAACATTCAGCCGCAGATTGCTCCGGTCTCCGATCAGCTTAACAAGAAAGCGGCAGCTTCCGAATTCCTGATTGCGTTAGAGAAAGAGCAGGGTTATGACATCATGATCCGGAACCTGAAAAAAGATATCGAAATCTTCCGCGAAGAAAACATTCCGCTGTATACCGAGATCACAACCGATCAGCAGAAGTATGCACAAATTTCCGGTGCGATGATGGTTGAGGTTGACGGCCAGGAAAAAACGTTACAGCAAGCTTCCGTTTTACTGATGTCGACCGACCGGAAGAAGAGGGAAGAAGTTTATCATAAGATTACTAACCGGAGAGTAAAGGATAAAACTGAACTGGATAATCTGTTTACAAAACTTATTTCGCTGCGGCACCAGGTCGCTACAAATGCCGGTTTCAAGAATTTTCGCGATTACATGTTTAAAGCGCTCGGCCGGTTTGACTACACGCCAAAAGACTGCTTTAACTTTCATGAATCTATTCAGTCGGAAGTTGTTCCGATCCTGAATGATTTTGCGAACGAAAGAAAAAACAAATTAAAAGTCGATTCACTTCGTCCGTGGGATAAAGCTGTTGATCCGGAAGGAAAAGATGCCCTGAAAGCGTTTAGTGACGGCAAGGAACTCACGGACAAAACCATTGAATGCTTCTACAAGCTCGATGCCTATCTCGGCCAATGCCTTTCCATCATGAAAGAGATGGGTCATCTGGACCTGGAATCCAGGAAAGGGAAAGCTCCCGGTGGCTATAATTATCCCTTATCGGAAATTGGCGTGCCGTTTATTTTTATGAACGCCACCTCCACACTGCGCGACATGGTAACCATCATGCACGAAGGCGGCCATGCCATTCATAATTTTTTAACGCGCGAGCTGGAGCTTAATGATTTCAAATCAACGCCTTCCGAAGTTGCGGAGCTTGCTTCCATGTCAATGGAATTGATTTCGATGGATCACTGGGATATTTTCTTTACCAATCCGGATGAGCTGAAGCGTGCGAAACGCGAGCATTTGGAAGATCTTATTGAAACCCTTCCGTGGGTTGCCACGATTGATAAGTATCAGCATTGGCTCTACGAAAATCCGACACACGATTTGAATGAACGTAAACAAAACTGGAACCGGATCTTTGATGAATTCGCGGATACGGTAACCGATTGGAACGGCTTAGAGGAGGCAAAAGATTACCTCTGGCAAAAGCAGCTTCATTTATATGAAGTGCCTTTTTATTACATCGAGTACGGCATGGCGCAACTGGGCGCGATTGCCGTTTGGCGGAATTACCGCCAGGATAAACAAAAAGGATTAGCGGGTTATATGAATGCGCTGAAACTTGGGTATATGAAAAGTATCCCGGAAATTTATCAGGCAGCCAACATTAAGTTTGACTTCAGCCGGACGTATATTAAAGAGCTGATGGAGTTTGTAAAGAAGGAGCTTGACGCGATCGGGTAGGGGGTCAGCCCCTGCTCTTGTCGAGCAGGTTGCTCAACTGTTTCGCTTCTTCTTCGGAGAGATTTAAGACACCGTCAATTTCCGACTGGCGTTTTTCCAGGTCAGCCAGGATGGTTAATCCTGCTTCGGTGATGGTGATGTCGGCTGCGCGTTTGTCGTTCGGGCACACCTGCTTTGTAATCATTTTTTTTGCCGTAAGCCGGTCGAGCAATCGCGATACATCAGAATTCCGGTCGAGCATGCGCGATTTGATTTCCGTTGCAGAGGTGCTTTTCGGATGTTGTCCCTTTAAAATCCGGAGGATGTTGAACTGCTGGTTAGTGATGCCGGCTGATTTGAAAAAATCCTGGTGCCTGCCCTGGAGCCAGCCGGCCGTAAAGATGAGATTGAGAACCGCTTTTTGATAAGGGCTCCTGAATTTTGATTGTTTGATCTCGTCTTCGATTTTCATGGAAATAAAACAGGCAGGATAAGCTAAAGCCTGTCCCGCCTGTATTAAAAAATTATTACTGGGCTTTGAATTCTGTTTTTGCGGTAAGGGTCACTTCATCGCCTGTTGTGGGACCAGAAGTACCTACACCAAAATCAATTCTGTTGATTGTTCCGGTAACTTTAAAACCTACAAGTTTCTTTCCATCACGCCCGGCTGCTGTACCGGTTAATGTTGCTTCAAGGGTTACGGGTTTTGTAACACCGTGCACGGTAAGGTCACCCGCCACTTTGTAGGTTTTGTCGCCTGTTTTTGTGAACGAAGTGCTTTTGAATGTGATGGTAGGATATTTTGCAGCGTCAAAGAAGTCAGGGCTTTTCAGGTGACCATCTCTTCTTTCGCTGTTGGTGTCTACAGTGTTTACGTCCGCTGTGAATTCAACGGCTGCATCCGAGAAATCATCTTTCGAAGAAACAATGGTTGCGTCAAATGAGTTGAACTGGCCTTCCACTTCCGAGATCATCATGTGGGAAATGGCGAACCCAACCTTGGAGTGAGCCTTGTCTACCTTGTAGGTAGTTTGCGCAAAAACGCCAGCAGCCAGCAACAGCATGGCAAACAATACGGTGATTTTTTTCATAATTGATTAGTTTTCTTGATTTATATCGTAAAGTAACACAGAAATGGAATTATATGTTTAAACATGTAATTTTTATTTTGTAAATGATTGATAGTCAGATATAAAACTTCCTAAATGCGTTGTTAAGAAGTTGTTAATGCTCAAATCTTCAAATAAAACTCCCGCATCATATCTTTATATTCATCCGACCATTCTTCCCCTGAACTATAAAGCAAAACCTCACCTTCATCCAGTTCTTTTTTATCCCACCTGAATTCCAATAAGAATCTTTCCACCGGTTTGTTCTCGCGGCTTCTGAAGATCCATTTGCGGGTGCAATGAAGTCCTTTATGATTGGCCAGGTCAATAAACTGTGAGCCTTCTGTGTAAGGAAGAATTAAATTGAGCTTGCCATTTGGAGTCAGCAACTTTTCAGCGATCAATAGAATTTCATCGAACGTTAATTGTTGTGTATGGCGGGCTGTTATGCGCTGTGTTGAGGGCGGTTTATAGCTTTTTTGGAAGTAGGGCGGATTGGTTACGATGAGGTCAAACTTAGTTGTGGTATTCAAATCTTGAATCGCAGTATGATGTAAATGAATCCGGTCGTGCCAGGGGGAGGCTGCAATGTTTTCCTGTGCATCGGCATACGCCTGATCGTCAATCTCAACGGCATCAATGGTAACCGATTCGGGTGCGCGCTGGGCAAGCATCAGGGCAATTACACCTGTACCCGTTCCGATATCTAAAATTTGCGTTGCTTGTCTTACGTCTGTCCAGGCGCCAAGCAAAGCGCCATCCGTACCTACTTTCATTCCGCTGCGATCGTGCCTGACGGAGAATTTTTTGAAATGAAAGTAGTCGGCCATATGTTACGGCAATGCTTTAATGATGTCCGTTAAAAATTTATTGTCGTCTAAGTAATTGCCGCCCGATTGGCTCAGCTTAACCACAACCAGATCTTTCGAAGGTAAAATGAAAACATTCTGACCTTCATAGCCATCCGCCCAATAAAGATCAGCAGGCACATCCGGATACATTCGGTTCACTACATCGGTTTTCGAACCGGCATTCAGCCAGAACTGCGCTCCGTATTGACCTGTTTCTGCGCCTTCACAGGGTGTGCTTGAATACTCACTCCAGCCTTCGGGTAAAATCCGTTCACCGTTAAACATGCCGTCATTTAAAAACAATATTCCAAAGCGGGCCCAGTCGCGGGCGGTAGCAAACGCATAGGATGAACCTACATACGTTCCGCCAGCATCCGGTTCAAGGATCATGCTGTGCATGCCGGTTTTTTTAAATAAACGTTCTGTTGCAAACATGTAATAGGCACTGTCGCCAACGGCATTGCGGATAATCCACGCAAGCATGTTGCTGGTTCCGCTGGAGTACTGAAAAACTTTTCCGGGTTCGTGTGCGAGCGTTGCGTGTGCAGCAAAAAGCCCGGCATCTTTTGTCTTGAAAAGCATGTTCGTGGCATCGCTCGGCCTCGAGTAATTTTCTTCCCACGTTAATCCGCTGCTCATCTGCATCAAGTTGTTAATCGTGAGTACAGCGCGATTGTCGTTCTTCCATTCCTCAAAAGGAGCGAGATCATTCAGCGAGAGCTTGCCATCGCGAACGAGAATCCCGATTAATGAATTGGTTACACTTTTCGCCATCGACCAGCCAAGCTGGCGGGTGTTTTTATCAAAGCCTTCCGCGTATTTTTCGGCAATGATCTGGCCGTCATAGATTACAAGTATAGCGCGGGTTCTGCGGTTTTTCGTTTCTCCCGGCTCGGCAAAAGCATCTTCAATTGTCTTATGGAGCAGCTCATAATTAACGTCTTGTAGAATTGTGTCGCGTACTAAATTTCCCATCGGCCAGGCAATGTTATCCTGGGTTCCCAAAGGTTTCGGAAGATTGAATTTCTGATTTCTTAATTCTTCTTCGCTGATCTCGTTAATCAGGGTGCACCCTAATCCTTTACGAAAAATGGCTTTATGCTTTGCAAATCCAAAAACAGATGCAGTTGCTGAAGAATCTTCAGGATGCAGCTCAAATGTTCCGATTGAAAGCGGGAACGCGCTGAGTTCATTATCAATTACACTTTGTGCAGTTCGTCCCGACAGGTATGCGCACGAGCAAAGATTTTTGGCACCATAGCCGGTAAGGATCGGGAATGCCTGCGAAGCGTAGTAAACTCCGTAGGAGAGACCACCCAATAATACAATGAGCAGCGATAGACCAATAATCTTTTTTGCCGGCATAGGTTTTATTTTGATGTGAACTTACTAAAAAGTTCGCGGCCCTGTGCCGTGATCCCCATTTTGGGCTATATAAAAGGGGATGCCGGAACGGGTCCGGCATAGGTTCTTTTAATTTTTTCTTTTACACGGCATGAACTATTCTTGCACTGCATGCCAAAACAGATCGACCCCGGTGTTTTAAAAGATTTTCTCGATGAAAAAGTGGGTAAGTACAACCAGCTTGGTTTTATCAAAGACGATCCTGTGAGCATTCCGCACCTTTTTACAAAAAAACAAGACATTGAAATAGCCGGACTCTTTGCCGCAACGTTAGCCTGGGGACAGCGAAAAACCATTATCCGCAAATGCCGCGAGCTGATGACCATGATGGATGACGATCCGTATAATTTCATCCTGCATCATTCCGATACTGACTTAAAGCCTTTTCTTGAATTCAAGCACCGAACCTTCAATGCTACCGACACGCTTTATTTTATAGAGTTCTTAAGATCATTTTATAAAAAGCACGATTCGCTTGAAGATGCTTTCTTAGTTTCGCCCGATGAGCAAACCGTTGAGAATGGCCTGATCGGTTTTCACAACATCTTTTTCGGATTGCCCGACTTTCCGAACCGCACAAAAAAGCATGTTGCAACCCCGGCACGGAAATCAACCTGCAAGCGATTGGTCATGTACCTGCGCTGGATGGTGCGGCAGGATAAAAAAGGTGTAGACTTTGGAATCTGGAAAAATATCAAGCCTGCCCAATTAGTTTGCCCATGTGATTTGCATGTTGACCGCGTAGCGAGAAAGCTGAAGCTGATCAGACGCAAGCAAACCGATTGGCAATCTGCACTGGAGTTGACCGAGCAATTAAGAAAGTTCGATCCAAAAGATCCCGTGAAGTATGACTTCGCGTTGTTTGGGCTGGGGATAGAGGGCTGGATGAAATAACAATGAGGAAAAACAAATGATTGTTAGTCAAACTACTGCTGTCTGGTTCTGAATAAATATGGAAGCCGTTAACCGTTAAAATAAATTTATTTTTTTACAGAACTGCGTAGTTCTAAATTCGGCCCTTCATTTTAGAACCGCAGGTGCAAACATGAAAACATTGTTCTCGATTTTTATTTTCTCTCTTACATCATTTTTTGTAATAGCCCAGGAATCGGAAGTTAGTAATACCTCAAACGATACCGATAGTACCTCAGCAGGCATAGATAATACCCAAACAGGTGCCGATAATTCCTCAGCAAGCACTCATAAATACTTTATCTCCACAAATTCAGGGCTGCTAAGCACGCCTGTTGGATTCAGAATAGGAGTTATCGACAGAATGGGTGGTTATATCGGAGTTCGCTTTGGTAAAGGATACAAATACGAGGGAGATGTTTTCAATGGCGTAGAGGCCACGGAAGCCACCTTGTTCGCAGCCAATGCGGGTTTAATATTTCCTGTTGCTATTCGAAACACGTTTAAAGTCCATACATTTTTGGGAATCGGGTATGGCCAATGGTTTGACCGTCCATCAAAGAGCGGCCAAACCATGGGGATAGAATTTGAAGGCGGGTTAATGCTCTCTTACCAAAAGTTCATGGTAAACCTGGGGGGCAATGTATTAATGGGTGACGGTAATTCTCCCAAGGGGGATATGACCTTGGGTGTTGGGTTTAGATTCTGATGGTAAAAAGCCTGTAAACACTACTCTTGTCTCAACGTATTGGCCGGCTTGGTGTAGGCTGCTTTTAATGTTTGCCCTGTTACCGTAACGAGTGCAACAGCCATTACAAGCAACGAGGGTATAATAAACATCCACCAATCAAGCGTTATTTTTACAGAGAATGATTTGAGCCAGTGATCCGTGGCAAAAAAAGCCAGCGGGATGCCAATAAAAATCGCCACAAACACGATAACAATGTATTCGCGGAGCATGAGAAAAATAACCTGACGGTCCGAAGCGCCCATTACTTTTCGGATACCTATTTCTTTCGTTCTAAACTTAGCCGCATAGGACGATAAACTGAATAAGCCCGAACAGGTGATCACGAGCAGTACGACTATGAAAATTGAAATTGTCCACGCAAACTTTTCATCTTTTTGATATTGCGATCCATATTTCTGATCCAGAAAGTAATAGGTGAATGGTTGGCCTGGAAAGATACCTTCAAAAAGTTTCTGAACCTGGTCAACAGTTTGCCGGGAACTGCTTCCGGCAGAGGCAATAAAATAATATCCACGTGATGGATTATAGATATAATACGTGGGAGGGATTTTTACTTTTGGGGCCTCATGGTGATAGTTTTTCAATACCGCTTTAATGGTTACCGTGTCACGGTTATAGCAGACACGTTGCTGCAGCGCATCGTCAGGTGTAAGAAAGCCCAGTAGCCTGGAGGCTGTTTCATTTACCATGATTTCTTTATTGATAGTGCTGGTTGCGGTAAATGAATTTCCCGCCAACAGTTTTAGCTGAAGAACATCTGCGAAGTTTTCATCCACAAAAATATAGCGGTACTCATTTATATCTTTCACATCGGCCCCCATACGCCTTACATCATTGTAATAGTCAATATATTCCCCCGGCAGGTGAGAGATATAAGTAAGATTTTCGATCCCCGGAATTTTAACGATTTCTTTTTTAAAGGCAGCTACGTTTCTTTTATACAGAGAGTCATAAATTTCGGAGTCGCGCACCACTAATTTTTGGCGGGGGTTGAATCCAAGCTCGCAGTGTTTTAAAGAATCCAACTGAAGATAAACAACAACTATGCTGATCAGCAGAACAACCGTAGCGGTGAATGGAATCAACACCGTTATTTTCCGAAGAATTTTTCCGCCCGTTGTGGAACTGAACTTTCCTTTCAGTATGGAAGCTATTTCTACAGAGGAGATGACAAATGCCGGGTACACCCCGGTAAGGACCGTGCTGACGATTAACATCATCAGCAGGAAAAGCCAGAATAAGGGCTGGCCAAAAAGAGCAGTGGAAAAATTCCTTTCGAAAAGCCTGGAGAATTCCGGAAGGGCAACGTATACCAGTATAAGAGCAGCTAAAAAAGAGATGAAGTTAAGGATAAATGCCTCGGCAAGAAATTGCCGGATCAGTTGTGAACGAAACCCTCCCAACACTTTTCGGATTCCCACTTCCTTTGCCCGGTCCAGTGAACCTACCGTGGCAAGACTTAAATAATTGATCCATGCAATAATAAGGATAGCCAGGGCAACGATAGATAAAAATGTCACCGTTTGCTGATCGCCATTCGGGCTTAGTTCATCACTTAAGTTTGATTTTAGATGGATATCAAATAAAGGCTGCAGGTTTATTTGAAGGTTTTGATCAGACTCCCGTAACCAGCTTCCCGTTTTGCGTTCAATCAAGTCCGGGATTTTCGCCTCAACCTGCGAACGTTGCCCGGCTTCATGCAATTTGATGTATGTAACAAAGCCATCCCACCGCCAGGGATATTCAAGCACGAGTTTGTTCCCGTAAATTTTAAAAGTTTCGATAGGCAGCAGAACATGAAAATTCATGTGGCTGTTATCGGGCATATCCTGAAATACACCGGTAACCTCAGCCTCGTAATATCCCTTAAAGGTGACGAATTTACCGATGGGATCGTCATCGTTAAAAATCTTGTGGGCTAATGTTTCTGACAGGACAATGGTATGCGGCCGCGTAAACATTAATGAATCATTTCCTTTTAACAGCTTAAAGGAAAAGACTTTGAAGAAATCCTTTGAGACAAAGGCTGATCGCTCTTCTTTAAAAACAGTGTTGTCTTTTTTGAGAAGCGAAATGTTTTTCAGAATTACAGTATGGTGTTCCACTTCGGGAAAATCGGTGGCCATGTCCTGTCCAATACCAAAATTAGCGCTGGCCGAGCTGTTGGTTAGCTCTTTTTTGCTGTAATGATTTTGCTGTACGCGAAATACACGATTGCCATTTTCATGAAAGCGATCAAAGCTCTTCTCATGGTGCACATAAATAGCAATGAAAATAAAGGATGTAACGCCCCCGGTTAAACAAAGGAGGATGATAAGGGTGGTAGACAGGTTTTTGCGAAACGAACGAATAGCGGTATTCCAGTAGCTCTGAAGCATGGTCGTGTAGAGGTAGGTTCGTCAAAATACTATAAATGGTTGAGGTTACATACCGGATGTATGATTTATCAGCATATTGTAAAATAATGGGCAGACCTGCCGGTAGCTCAGTGTGCAGAAATTGGGTTGGGATTGAAAGTTGGGCAAAAGAAAGGCTTTAAAATATTATCTCCTGTAGTGATGAATAATGCCATCTTCTACTGCCCAGAACTCCATAGTCTTGTAGCCCGGACCTTTCTTCA